>NZ_JBBNLT010000010.1:0-98234 GCF_040092345.1 Collinsella sp. CLA-ER-H7
TTCTCACGGCTTCCGCGGGAAGCGAAAGGGCAATCGCGGCAGATTTATACCCGTGTCCGAGCTCGAAGAGCCCTATGGCCGCCTTCCTGGCCTCGACATCATGCTTCACCCTCAAATCAACGCGCATAAAGAAAGCCTCCCATTTCTCATGTCCAAGAAATGGGAGGCAGTTCAATAGCGGCAGGGCTTTTGGAAGGGGACTTGGTTGTGAGGGCTCGTTAGGCGAGCTTGGCCTCGAGCTCGGCGATGCGCTTGTAGGCATCGATGGTAAAGCGGGTCTGCTTCTCCAGGATCATAGTGGTCATGAGAGTGTCCTGAGCGTGAGCCATGATGAAGGTCATCTCCATCTCGCCACCGCCGGCCTCCTGCGAAAGCAGTTTGGTCTGTGTGTCGTGGGCACCGATGAGCGCATCGCTGGCATCCTTGTGCAGCTGTTCGGCCTTCTCAAAGTCACCCTCGCGAGCAGCATCGAGCGCTGCAAGCAGATCGGTCTGGGCGTCACCTGCGTATGCGACGATCTCGAATCCAACCATCGAGATTTCTTCTTTGGTTGCCATATTGCGTTCCTTTCACATATGAACCAATGGAGAGCATCGCGTCCGGGCATACGCGCTGCGTTGTGTATGACAGAAACAATAACATTCAAACAAAAAAGAACAGCTCAAAACGTAATTTCGAACTATGAACGGTCACTTTTCGCCCGTGAACGGTTTTTAAACCAATCTGAACAATATCGAACACAATTAGCGGCAACCCAAACAGGGCCGCACCCTAACGCAAATCGCGCACCGTATCGCCCTCTACGAGCACACCGGGGATCAGCATGTGCTCCACGCCAGACGCACCCACATCGGCGCCGGCAATCTTGTCGACCGCCCACATGCCGACGCGCTTGTTGTCAAAGCGCACCGTGGTCAGGCGACGGTCGGGCACGATATCGCCCAGGCTGTCATCAACACCCACCACGCTCACGTCCTCGGGCACACGCCTTCCGCACGACTCGAGCCCGCGAATGCAGCCGTAGGCCATGGCATCGTTGGAAGCATAAATGGCCGTACAGGTCGGATCTTCCGCCAGAGCCTGACCAGCAGCATATCCGCTCTGTGCCGTCCAATCCCCACGGACGAGTCGCGGCGGTTCAATACCATGCGCGCGCAATGTCTCGCGCCAGCCTTCCTCGCGCCGCATGCCCGAAAGCGAGCGCTCGGGACACGAAATAAAGTGCACGGTTTTGTGCCCCCGCCCCAGCAAGTACTCGACCACCTGGCGCGAGCAATCGAACTGGTCGTTATCGACCGTTGAACAGAGCGGGTGCTCCAGCATCGTAACGAGCACCGTCTGCATGCCGGGCAGCGGCTCGAAGGTGCCAAAGTCCGCCGGCATGCGATTCATGATCACGACCATGCCGTCTACCGGCAGCGCGCTCATACGCGACGATGCGCTCTCGAGGGTATAGGGATGTCCATCTACTTTAGTGAGGGTGATGGCATAGCCATGTTTGTCGGCCGCGGCAGCAAAGCCCTCCATACGGTCGAGGTTGCCGGTACCGGTAATGTTGAACATGGCGACGCCAACGGTCTTAAACTTGCCACGGCGCAACGATCGACCGGCAAAATTGGGGCGATACCCCAGCTCGCGCATGGCGGCACGCACGCGCTCCTTGGTCTCGGGGCGCACGCTGGGCGAATCGTGCACGGTGCGCGAGACCGTCTGCTCCGAGACGCCCGCGAGGCGCGCCACGTCTTTGACGGATACCGATTTTTTAACAGCGGCCATAGGTCGATCTTTCTATGTCAACGATGCCATTGGTGGCACCTTGCGCAGTCATTTTTACCGCCTTCAAGTATATCCAACGCCTCCCCCACCATACGCTCACCACCCAAAACCTACCGTTCACCGACATTTTTGCTTCTCCGAACGGCTTTTGTCGCCCAAATGTTAACGTTGCCATTGTGCAAACACAGAGCCACCGGGCGGCTCAAACGTTTACGCGTAAGGAATCGACGGTTCGCAGGCACAGGAACCACCGGTTCGCGTCTTTTTTTGTGTCACAAAATGGCAACGTCAACATTTTGGCAACCGAACGTCAAAAGCTACCATCGTTGCTAACCCACCGACTCTTAGGAGCATTGCATGGAGCAACTCATCGCCATCATCGAAAAGGGCCAGCCCTTTTTCAACGCGATCGCCCGCAACAAGTACCTCAAGGCGATCCGCGACGGCTTTATCTCCGTCATCCCCATCATCATCTTCTCGTCCATCTTCTGCCTGGTAGCCTCGGTCCCCAACATCTGGGGTTTCTACTGGCCCGATGACATCAACAACGCTCTGTGGAAGTGCTACAACTACTCCATGGGCATCCTGGCCATCGCCTGCGCCGCCACCACGGCCAAGCACTTCGCCGACGCTCAGAACCGCGACCTGCCCAAGAATAACCAGATTAACTTTATCTCATGCATGTGCGCGGCCATCATCGGCTTCTTGCTCCTTTCGAGCGACACGGTCGCCACGGACGCCGCCAGCGGCTTCAACACCACCTACCTTGGTTCCAAGGGCCTGCTGACCGCCTTCATCGCTGCGTTTGTGACCGGCATCATCTACAAGTTCTTTATCAAGCGCAACATCACCGTCAAGATGCCCGAGCAGGTTCCGCCCAACATCTCGCAGACCTTCAAGGACATCATCCCCTTCTCCGTCTGCATCACCGTCTTTTGGGTTTTTGACATCGTCTTCCGCGCTGCTTTTGGCTTCTGCTTTGCCCAGGGCGTCATCCAGGTGTTCCAGCCCCTGTTCACCGCTGCCGACGGCTATATCGGCCTCGCTGTGATTTACGGCGCCATGAGCCTCTTCTGGTTCGTCGGCGTCCACGGCCCCTCGATCGTCGAGCCCGCCATCGCCGCCGCTCTCGTTGCCAACATGACCGACAACCTGGCTGCGTTCCAGGCTGGCCAGCACGCTTCCGCTGTCCTGACCCAGGGTGCCCAGTACTTCGTCGTCTGCATGGGCGGCACCGGTGCCACGCTCGTCCTGGTCTTTATGTTCTGCTTCCTAGCCAAGTCCAAGGAGATGCGCGCCGTCGGTAAGGCCGCCATCGTCCCCGTCTGCTTTGCCGTCAACGAGCCGCTGCTGTTCGCCGCGCCCATCGTGCTCAACCCCGTCTTCTTTGTCCCGTTTGTCTTTGCCCCGATCGCCAACATCTGGATCCTCAAGATCTTTATCGACTTCTTGGGCATGAACGGCTTTATGTACACCCTGCCCTGGACTGTCCCCGGCCCCATCGGCACCATCATGGGCCTGGGCTTCCAGCCGCTCGCCTTTGTGATGCTCGCCCTTATCCTGGTCGTCGACTTCGTTCTGTACTACCCGTTCTTCCGTGCCTACGACGCCCAGAAGTGCGCCGAGGAGGCCGAGATTTCCCAGGAGGAGCTCGCCGCCAAGAACGCCGAGAAGGCCGCCAAGCTCAACGATGCCTTCCAGGGCAAGGCTGACGCCAAGAGCGTTGCCGCCGGCGCTGCTGCCGAGGCCGTGAAGGCCGACGCCCCCGACGCCCCCGACGCGCCCGCCGCTCCCACCGCGGTCGCCACTGAGGCAACGACCGCCAGTGACCTCAACGGCAAGCGCGTGCTCGTGCTCTGCCAGGGTGGCGGTACCTCGGGCCTGCTCGCCAACGCGCTGGCCAAGGCTGCTAAAGAGCGCGGCATCGATCTTGAGACCGCTGCCGAGGCATATGGTAACCACGTCGACATGCTCCCCGACTTTGACCTGGTCGTCCTGGCCCCGCAGGCTGCCAGCTACTTGGCCGACCTGCAGAAGGACTGCGAGCGCGTGGGCAACAAGTGCGTCGCCTGTCGCGGTAAGCAGTACATCGAGCTCTCCCAGAACGGCGATAAGTCTCTCGCCTTCGTAAGCGAGCAACTTTCGAAGTAAGTAACGCTCAGGGCCAGCCGACCATCCAAGACCGGCTGGCCCTTCGATTTAGACGATTGGATCATCATGTCCGTTAACCCCGCTAGCGTCACCAACCCGCCTGCGCAGTTTCCCGAGGGCTTTGTCTTTGGCGGCGCCACTGCTGCTTACCAGGTAGAGGGCGAGACCCGCACCCACGGTAAGGGCAAAGTCGCCTGGGACGACTTCTTGGAGGCCCAGGGGCGCTTTTCCCCCGATCCCGCTTCGGACTTCTACAACCAGTACCCCGTCGATCTGGAGCTGTGCGAGGAGTTCGGCATCAACGGCATTCGCCTCTCCATTGCCTGGAGCCGCATCTTCCCCAACGGCACCGGCGAGATCAACCCCGAGGGCGTGCAGTTCTACCACGATCTCTTCGCCGAGTGCCACAAGCACCACGTTGAGCCGTTTGTCACGCTGCATCACTTCGACACGCCGCTTGCCCTCTTTGAGAAGGGCGACTTCCTCAACCGCGAAACCATCGATGCCTTTGTGGACTTTGCCACCTTCTGCTTTAAGGAGTACGCCGACCAGGTGACCTATTGGTTCACCTTTAACGAGATCTGGGCCGATGCCTCCAACACCTACATCGAGGGCACCTTCCCCGGCGGCGTCAAGGCGCATCTGGCCGAGGCCTTCCAGTGCGAGCACAACATGATGCTCGCCCACGCCAAGGCAGTACTGGCCTTCCACAACGGCGGTTTTAAGGGCAAGATCGGCGTCATCCAGTCGCTGGAGTTTAAGTATCCGCTCAACGAGAACGACCCCGCCGACATCAAAGCCGCCAACAACGAGCACGTGCTGCAGAACCAGTTCTTGCTCGACGCCACCTTCCGCGGCGACTACGCGCCCGACACCCTCGAGTGCGCCAACCGCTTGGCTGCCGTCTCGGGCGGCACCATCGAGATCCTAGACGAGGATCTCGAGATCATGCGCGAGGCCGCGCTCTACAACGACTACCTGGGCGTTAACAACTACCAGTGCCGCTTCTTGAAGGCCTACGACGGCGAGAACGACCTGCACCACAACGGTACAGGCGAGAAGGGCACCGGCCGCTGGCGCGTTAAGGGCATTGGCGAGCATGTGAACAAGCCCGGCGTCCCCACCACCGACTGGGACTGGATCATCTATCCCGAGGGCCTGTTCGATCTGCTCGTCTACATTAAGCAGCGCTACCCTAACTACAAGCAGATCTTCATCACCGAGAACGGCATGGGCTACAAGGACCCCTACAAAGACGGCTTTGTGGACGACCAGCCGCGCATCGACTACATCGAGCAGCACCTGCGCTGGTTGCTCAAGGCCATGGAGGTGGGCGTCAACGTGGGCGGCTACTTCCTGTGGAGCCTGCAGGATCAGTTTTCCTGGACCAATGGCTACAACAAGCGCTATGGCTTCTTCTACGTAGACTTTGAAACCCAGAAGCGCACGCCCAAGGCAAGCGCCTACTGGTACAAGCACGTGGCGCAGACCCGTCGTCTGGACTAGCGGCTGGCGGGGTCGCCTGCCCACATAACCTGTCCCCATTTCTCAGCCGGGGGCGGCACGTCACACGGCGCGCCGCCCCCGGCGTTTTTAGGCGGTTCGGGGGCCGCTTGTCTCAATCTGTAACATCTAGCTGAGATTTTCGGCCCTACCTGTTATAGATTGAGACAAACAGGCCGAGCACGTCTACGACCGCAGGTCCTTCACGCTGGAACGCTCGACCAGCACGCCCGAGACGAGCGTACGGCTTCTGGAGCTCGGGGCTTCCAGACCGGCGACGACCTCGTTAAGCGCACGGACGCCCAGCTCGCGGTGGCGAAACTTCACCGACGTCAGAATCGAGTTGGGAATCGTCTTGTAGAGCTCATCGTCGAAGCCGATCACGGACACGTCGTCGGGCACGCTGAGCCCTTTGTCACGTAAAGCCATCATCACGCCGTTTGCCATGCAGTCGTTAGCCGCGAGGACCGCCGTGCAATCGGGTCTATCGGCAAGCACAAGGCCCGCAGCATAGCCACTATCCGCATTCCAATCGCCCTGCAGAGGCTCGGGCGGCTCAATGCCACGCGCCTCGAGTGCCGCACGCCAACCTTTCATACGGCACTGGCTCGACAGCGACTCTTTCTTACCAGAGACGAAGTACACATTCTTGTGTCCGCGATTCAAGAAGTACTCGCATGCCATGCGCGCGCCGCCCTCTTGGTCGTCACTGACGGTAGAGCAGGTAGGATGTTCCATCGACGTGATAATCACCGTCTTGAGGTCTTTCGGCGCCTCAAAGGTATCAAAGTCATCGACCATCTGGCGCAGGTTGAAAATCATGCCGTCGACGGGAAGCTGCGACATCCTACGTGCCGCTTCGGCAAGGGTCATCTTCTCCCCCGCCCGCTTTTTAATCATCGTGAGCGCAAAGCCTCGCTCTGCGGCGGCATCGGCGATACCGTCAATCATGTCCACGTTGCCGCCCGACAAGTGGAACAGCACCACGCCGATGCACCCGTAACGGCCCAACTTGAGTGAACGCGCGGCAAAGTTCGCCCGGAACTCAAGCGCTTCCATGGCAGCATGGACCCTATCGCGCGTCGACTCACGCACGCTATCGGGCTCGTTGATCACGCGCGACACCGTCTTGAGAGAAACGCCCGCGGCAACTGCCACATCGTTCATTGAGACATTTTTCTTGTCCATCGTTGCCACTACTTCTCCAGTCGGTTTTGCATCGCTTGTTTTTTGCGTTCTAGCATACACTACCCGCCCGACTGACAAATCAGCCGTTTATCGGACGATATCGACCGTTCACCTGTAAATCCTTGTTGCTCTTCCAAAAATGTCTTACGTTGTCATTAACGAAATGACAACGTTGTCATTTCGCAATGCCTTCCTTAAACAGGAAGGTTTCCGGGCAGTCCTGACCATCCATCGACGACCAGTTCCATCCACATGCATCGCGCATCAAGTAGCAAAGGAGCTCTATGGACGCCATCGTAAAGATGCTCGAAAAGCATCAACCGTTCTTTGAGAAGATCTCAAGGAACATCTACCTCCAGGCCATTAAGGACGGATTCCTTGGGTGCATGCCCATCGTCCTCACCTCTTCGATCTTCCTGCTGATTGCCACCCTTCCTGGCGTAGTTGGCATCACGCTGCCCCAGCCGCTCATCGACTGGTGCAACAAGCTGTACAACTTCACCATGGGCGTCATGGGCATCATGGTCGCCGGCACCACTGCCAAGAACTTTACGGCTTCCATGAACCGTCGCATGCCCGCCGGCAAGGTGCTCAACGACGGCTCCACCATGGTGGCCGCCCAGTGCAGCATGCTGCTGCTCGCAGTCACGCAGTTCACCACCAAGTTCAACGGCTCCGAACTTTCGGTCTTCGATTGCACCAGCATGGGCACGCGCGGTCTGTTCTCGGCCTATATCGCCGCGTTCATTACCGTGTGGGTTTATAAGTTCTGCGTCTCGCGCGATCTGACCATTAAGCTGCCCAAGGAGGTCCCGGGCGCCATCGCTCAGAACTTCCGCGACATCATCCCCTTTGGCGGCGCCGTCATCATCTGCGGCATCATCGATGTGGTTGTGCGCAACCTCATGGGCGTTCCGTTCTCCGAGCTGCTCATCAAGCTGCTCTCCCCGCTCTTTACCGCTGCAGAAACCTATCCTGGCCTTATCCTTATCCAGGCAGCCACCGCGTTCTTCTGGTTCATCGGCGTCCACGGTCCTTCGATTGTCCAGCCGGGCATCGACCCCATCCGTCTTGCCAACCAGGCCGAGAACCTGCAGGTTCTGCTGGCCGGTGGTCATCCCGCCCATTCCCTCACCTTTAACATGTCGCTCGTGGGTGAGTTCGGCGGCACCGGCGCCACGTTCATCGTGCCGCTTCTGCTGATTCTCTTTATGAAGTCCAAGCAGCTCAAAGCCGTCGGTAAGGCCTCGATTGTTCCTGTGGCCTTCGCCGTCAACGAACCGCTGCTCTTTGGCGCGCCGATGATCCTTAACCCCTACATGCTCATCCCCTTTGTTGCCGCCGGCTGCGTCAACGTGAGTGTTGCCAAGTTCTTTATCGATAACGTGGGCATGAACGGCTTCTCCTGCGTGGTGCCTTGGGCTACTCCTGCCCCCATCGGCATCTTCATCACCACAAACTTCCAGCTTATCGCCCTGGTGTTTGTCGCAATCATCATCTTGCTGGACGCCATCATCTACCTGCCGTTCTTAAAGGCATACGATAAGCTGCTCTGCGACCAGGAGGCCGAGCGCGCCGCCGAGCTGGGTCTCGAGTCCAATGATGCCGCTGCCATCGCCGCCAACGCCTCTGCGCCCGCTGTCGAGCAGGCTGCCGCTTCCGCCGAGACGACCGCCGCTGCCGCCGACAGCAAGCCTGTCGCCGATCAGCCCGAGCCCGCTGCCGATGCATCCGCCAAGAAGGATGTCGACGGCCTGAAGGTCCTCGTCCTGTGCGCCGGCGCCGGCACCTCTGCCATGCTTGCCAATGCCATCAAGGAAGGTGCCGCACAGACCGGAGAGAACATCGCTTCCTCCGCAGGTGCTTATGGTCAGCACACTGCCATCATGGATCAGTACGACGTTATCGTGCTTGCCCCGCAGGTTCGTAGCTACTACAACGACATGAAGGCCGACACCGATCGCCTGGGCATTAAGCTGCTCGCTCCGCGCGGTAAGGAATATATCGACCTTACCCGCGACCCCGCTGGCGCCATCAAGTGGCTCCGCGAGAACCTCGACTAGTTTCCTCCCTCTGTTGGTGCCCGGATCCCCAGTTCGGGCACCTCTCCCTATCCGTATCCCACAGAAAGGATGACTCATGACCAACCCCATGCAGTTCCCCGACGGCTTTGTATTTGGCGGCGCCACCGCCGCTTACCAGGTTGAGGGTGAGACCCGCACGCACGGCAAGGGCAAAGTACCCTGGGACGATTTCCTGGCTGCCCAGGGTCGCTTCTCTCCCGATCCCGCAAGCGATTTCTACAACAAGTATCCTGTCGATATCGACCTGTGCCAGCGCTTCGGCATCAACGGCATCCGTGTCTCCATCGCTTGGAGCCGTATCTTCCCCAGTGGCACCGGCGAGATTAACCCCGAGGGCGTCGCTTTCTATCACGAGCTTTTCGCCACCTGCAACAAAGCTGGCGTTATCCCCTATGTCACGCTCGATCACTTCGATACGCCCGAGGCCTTTTACCAGAACGGCGGCGAGGGATTCCTGACGCGCACGACCATCGACGCCTTCGTCGAGTACGCCAAGTTCTGCTTTGCCGAGTTCACCGAGGTCAAGCACTGGTTTACCTTTAACGAGATTCCCGCAACCGCCGAGGGCAGCTTTATCGTCGGCAACTGGCCGCACGGCGAGAAGTACCGCCTGGACAAGGCCTTCCAGCTCATGCACAACATGATGGTGGCCCACGCCAAGGCTGTCGTCGCCTTCCATGAGGGCGGCTTTGAGGGCGAGATCGGCATTGTCCAGAACCTGGAGCCCAAGTATCCCCTCGATCCCAGCAGCGCCGCCGACTGCGAGGCAGCTCGCATGGCCGACGTCATCAACAACCGCTGGGTACTCGACGCCACCTTCCGCGGCCACTATGCAGCCGACACCATGGAGGCTGCGACCAAGCTGGCCCATATCGCCGGCGGCGAGCTCGACGTCCGCGACGAGGACATCGCCGCGCTGACCGCCGCGCTCCCCTACAACGATTGCCTGGGCGTCAACACCTACAAGTGCCAGTTCCTGCGCGCTGCCGAGGGCGAGAACGACATCAACCACAATGGCACCGGCGACAAGGGCTCCTCGCGCTGGTTCCTCAAGGGCGTGGGCGAGTCATGCGTGCGCGAAGGCATACCCACCACCGATTGGGACTGGATCATCTATCCCGAGGGCCTCTACGACCTGCTGCTCCGCATTAAGAACGATTACCCCAACTACAAGAAGATCTACATCACCGAGAACGGCATGGGCTATAAGGACGACTTTGAGGACGGCTTTATCGACGACGCCCCTCGCATCGACTATATGCGTCAGCATCTCGCATGGATCCTCAAGGCAATCGACGGTGGCGTTAACGTCGACGGTTACTTTGTGTGGTCGCTGCAGGACCAGTTCTCCTGGACCAACGGCTATAACAAGCGCTACGGCCTGTTCTACATCGACTTTGAGACCCAGAAGCGCTATCCCAAGGCGAGTGCGTACTGGTACAAGAACGTCGCGGAGACTGGCCTGCTCATGGCCTAGTTTCCGCCGCATACCCCCTGTCGGCCGCATGCGAATCCCTCCACGGGTTCGCATGCGGCCTTTTTGTTTTGGCTCGGCCCGAACAGGCCGTTTGTCTCGATCTGTAACATCTAGCCGAGTTTTTTGGTCCCAGTTGTTACAGATCGAGACAAACAGAACGCCCGAGCAGAAATATCTAAATCTGTAACACGTAGCCCACTTTCGACCGTCTACCTGTTACAGATCAAGACAATAAGATAGTCAAATCCGAACTTTCCAAGCAGTTATGAAGCATGGTTTCTAGTTTTCGGTATCACGAACATACTTTCGGTATCATTTAATGTTATTATGATATCGAAAGTATGTTCGTGATACCGAAAGGAGCCGCATGCGCCAGTTCGATTACACCACAGTCCCAGCGGAACTCGAAGCAACTCCAATCACCAACCTCCTCCTCTCGATACGCGAGCATAAAGGCCGACAGCTTGCTCTGAGTCAAGTCAAACCCGAACTTCTATCGTCACTTATGGAGGAAGCTAAGATCCAAAGCACCCAATCCTCCAACGGACTTGAAGGAATTGTTACCACCCAAAAAAGACTCAAAGCGATCATGGCGTATTCCGCCAAGCCAAGCTCCCGCGCAGAGGAAGAAATCGCTGGATACCGAGATGTGCTGTCGCTTATTCACGAGCAACACGATTCCATTCCCGTAACGCCATCGGTCATTCTGCAGTTGCATCGTGACCTCATGGTACACACAGCAATCTCGTATGGGGGCCATTGGAAAGATAGCGATAACGAAATCATCTCCATCGACGATCAAGGCAATCGATTTGTGCGCTTTAGGCCGCCTTCGGCCCTAGCAACCCCCGGACTTATCGAAGAAGCCTGTCGGTCCCTCAACGACGCCTTATCTCGTCAAGTTTGCGACCCCCTCCTTATATCATTCCGCTTCATCTTCGATTTTGTCAGCATTCATCCCTTCAACGATGGCAATGGCAGGATGAGCCGGCTCCTTACAACGCTGCTACTCGAAAAGACTGGATACGACGTTGCGCGTTACATCAGCATCGAACGACTTATTGAAGACAACAAGGCGCTCTACTACAACGCCCTCGCTGCAAGCTCCGCTGGATGGAATGAAAATCAAAACACCGAAGCACCCTTTATCCGTTTCATGCTCGGAACAACCCTGGCCGCCTACCGACAGCTCGAGCAGCGTACCTTAATTGAATCAAGCACTCGTCCCATGTCGAAGCAAGCGCGCATCGCCGTTCTATTTCAACAGAGACCCGGTGTCATTAAGAAATCCGACATCCGATCCAACTGCCCCGATATCAGCGAGGTTACCGTTAAACGAACCCTCGGTCAGCTTGTTAGTTGCAGCGCAATCGAAAAAACAGGAGCGGGTCGTTCGACGGGCTACATACTCAAAGACGTCCATGCTCTAGAACTATTCTTGCAATCCACATTACCCGATAGCGAGGCCGCAATAACAAAAGAGGCTCCAAAGGATAAGCTCCTTGAACGTGTAAACCACGCCGAGGATGAAAGCAGAGAGGGGCTCTATGAAGACTACGATTCATTCTCAAGGGACATAAAGACGAAATACGGAGTCTAGTCATATCCCAGAATAGCCTCATCCTTGTTGCCCAAAGTTATTTACGCGTCATTGTAAAGCGGTACCCCCGCGCCGGCAGGGGGCAGATGTATCGCTTGCAGCGCTAGCTAGCAAATGACCTGCGTGAGTTCCTCGATGGCGGCGCGATCCTCGGCGGCGATGCCCGGCTCGCACACCACGGCGTCCAGGCTGTCCAGACGGCAGAAGGTGTAGAAGTCGCGCTTGCCGATCTTACTGGAGTCGGCGATCAGATAGCGCGAGTCGGCCTTGCTAAAGGCGAGCTGCTGGATACGACCCTCATCTATATTAGACGTAGACACGTCGCCATCCAGAATGCCGTTGGCGCCGATAAACGCCGCGTCGATACCCAGCGCACGCAGGGTATCCTCGGCCGTTGGTCCCACAAAAGCGGCGGTACGGCGACGGTACATGCCGCCCACTAGGCACAGGTCGCAGTCCTCGCGCGCCTCGAGCAGGTTAAACACCGAAAGCGAATTGGTCACGATGCGCAGACGAAATGCCGGCAGCATCGAGGCCATCTGCTCAACCGTGGTGCCCGTACCCAAAAAGATGGTCGAGCCCTCCTCGATGAGCTCCACGGCGCGGCGCGCGATCTGCAACTTTTCCTCGGCATGCTTGGTGCGCTTTTCGCTGTGCGAATACTCATGGCGCAACATAGCATGTGGACGGCCCTGCGCACTGCGGGCTCCACCGTGCACGCGCTCGATCTCGCCCAGGCTCGCAAGCTCCTCGAGATCGCGGCGGATCGTCATATCCGAGACACCCAGTGCATCCGAAATCTCCTTGACCGAGACCGTGCCCTGCTCCTCGAGCAGCTGACGAACCCTATCCTGTCGCTCTGCCTTAATCACGATGAATCCTCGCCGTTCTATGCGTGCATATCATTCAAACAGTAACGAACAAATTGTATCAGACCCGTGCGTGTCAAAAATGAACGCCCGTACAGCTCAATCATCACTTTTTTGAGAAAAATACCCCCTGCTTTAGTGGGGTGTAGTGATAATCTCGCCTGTTCGCGCTACAGTTTGTCGGAAATACCTCGATGTTAGGAACCAAATGATCACTTCCGAGCTTTTCGGCACCGCGCCGTGCGGTACCCCCGTTCATCGTTACACCCTCAACGGGCCCGAGATCTGCGTTCGCATTATGGACTTTGGCGCCACCGTGCTGGGCATCGACGTGCCCGACATCCCCGGCAACGTGCGCGATGTGGTGCTGGGCTTCGATAAGCTCGAGGATTACTTTGACAACCCCGCCTGCTTTGGCGCGACCATCGGCCCCGTGGCCAACCGCACTGCGGGTGCCACGATCACCATCGCCGGCACGGACTGGCATATGCCGGCCAACGAGGGCGTCAACAACCTGCACAGCGACCTTGAGCACGGCCTGCACAAGCGCGTGTGGGACGTTGAGCTCGACGAGGTCCACAATGCCGTGCGCATGACCACCTCGCTTGAGGACGGTGAGCTGGGTCTTCCCGGCAACCGCACCTTTACGGCCGTGTTTACCGTGACGCGCACCGGCTGCTTCCGTATCGAATACGGCTGCGAGAGCGACCGCGCCACCTACGTGGCCATGACCAACCACACGTACTTTAACCTTGCCGGTCACAACGCCGGCATGGACTGTGAGCACTTCTTTGTTGCTAACGCTGCCCACTACCTGCCCATCAACGAGCAGAACATCCCCACCGGCGAGATTGCTCCAGTCGAGAGCACGCCGTTTGACTTCCGTGAGCTGCGCCCCGTCGCACCTGGCATGGAGGCCGACGATCCACAGATTAAGCAGGCACGCGGCTACGACCACTGCCTGTGCATCGATGACTATCAGTACGGTCGCAACCTGCGCCGCGCCCTGCATGTCGAGGAGATGTGGACCGGCCGCGAGCTAGACTACTACACCACCGCCCCGGGCGTGCAGCTCTACACCGGCAACTGGCTGGGCGACGAGCACGCCAAGGACGATGCCAACTATGGCTGGGGCGCCGGCTTTGCCCTCGAGGCAGAGATGTACCCCGACACGCCGCACCAGCCGCTGTTCCCGCAAGGCATTGTGGGCCCGGGTCACCCCTACAGCAATGTGATCGAATACCACTTTATGAGGCACTAAGCCCACAACGCAACATATCGCACAGCAGCGCCCGCCGGCACCACCGCCGACGGGCGCTGTTTCATGCCTAAATCCTTTTTTCGATGCCACCGAATTGGTGACATAACAAAACTATGCCGAATTACTACGATGAACCCACGATGTCCGTCCACGCGCTGGTTTATAAAAAATTAGCAACTCGTCTACCTGCGGTTTTATTCTCCGCAAATTTGACATGCTCGGCGATAAGCAATTCATCGTAGTAAACCGGCATAGTTTTGGCAGACGGCGCCACACAGACCCCCTACGAAGGTAAAATGATTCCTTTCCCTCCGTCCCCAAGGGTTCAATTGAGCAAGGCTTCGATGGGGTCGGGGGCGGAACTGGGGAGATAGCGGATTTCTAGTTCAATGCCGAGCTTTTGCAGCTCTCTGAGAGCAACGACGTCTGTGTCGTCTACGGCAACCGCGGGCGTTATGAGGCGCTTGCCCTCCCCTGCTTGCATGTGACCGATGCTGATCTTGGTAATGGGCACACCGCCCTTGACCAGCGCGAGCGCATCCGCGGGCGACGCCACCATGATGAGAATCCATTGGCGCGGAGTTGCGGCATGAATGATGTCGATGGTCCTTTGCACCGAGAAAAACCGCGTCCAAACGCCCTCGGGCGCCGCGACCCTCATAGGCGCCCACTTGCGCGAATCAGCCGCAATCTCGTCGTTGACGATTAGGACGAGGTTGGAACCCACAGCCTCGTTCCACAGTTCAACGTCTTGCCCGTTAATAAACCGGTCATCGATACGTGTAAGAAGGATCCTGGGTTGAGCCATGGCAGCCCCATTCTGTTTGAGACCCGTAAGAGCAAGATATCGCGTCTCCAATATTAGTGCATTTAAAGTGAGAAAAGCCGTCAGAACACTTGCGCGGATGTGCGATGTCCCGTATCATAGACAGCCGTTGACGCCTCAGTTGCGTCACCACATGGCCGCCAGCGTAGCTCAGTTGGTAGAGCACCGCTCTCGTAAAGCGGGGGTCACCGGTTCGAGCCCGGTCGCTGGCTCCATTGCACAAGATAGCCGCCTTCGGGCGGCTTTTTTGTTACCGATTTCAGGCGCACATCCGCCGGAATTCGCCCACTCGGTGGACTTCGGGTTTAATGCTTAGGGGCGGGGATTTACCAAAGTGAAATTTTAATGAAAAGAAACCCAGCTGCAACAATTGCCATGGCGAGGGCTCGAATTGGCCATATAGATCTAAAATAGTCACGATACCTTCTCTTTTGCTGGAACGATATATCTATACAAGGTTGTGAGCGGAAAACAAAAATACGTCGATTGCTATCCGACAAACGGGTCTGGAATTGCATTCACCGGCATTTCGGGGCAGATTGATACACATGTACGAAAGGGAACCTATGTGGTGCGTTGGGTTGGAGCTGCTGCAGGCCCGATATGGATTGCGGTCTTGCGCCCCGATGTCCAAATAGGTTTCTCTCTCTAGACGGGAAGTTGCTCATGGACGCCATATATGACGGAGATGACTGGGTCGATCATTATACTTGGCGCCTGGTCGGCTCGAACGACAATGGGGTTGTGGTGTTTGATGGACTATGTCCAAAGCATCTCCATCCTTTTGTCTCGTCGTTAATTGAGAGTTCCGCTCGTGTTGCCCCCTACAGCTCGGCATCGCTTCATGATACGGACGTTTTGAAGACCATAAGGGAATCAATTGACGATGGCACGATGAGCGGCCCGCTGTTTTCTCGGCTTGTGGGGCTAGATGAGATTGGCTCGAAACGACTGCTTGCGGGCGAAAAAGTGGAACTCACTTATCGGTCGATGATTTCAATCCTGCGGCTAGCCGATGTTCTTCGCAAATAAATCCAAGCAAAACGCCGCCGGCAACTCCCCTACTCAACAAAAAAGCCCCGCCAACCGCAATCCCCAAGGGAACCGCGATTAACGGGGCTCAAGCGCGCTCCTCAATGGAATCACGTCATCAGACGAGCAGCTCAGCCGAGCAGTGCGCTACTCCTCCCAGTAAGCGTCTGCAAGCAGCTTAAAGCAGATCTTCTTGACCGGCTGTGCGCCATCGCCCGGGAACTCGAGCGTGGGCATGTGAGGCTCGCCGGCAACAAACAGCGCGAACTTGTCGTCGGCAAGATCGCCGGCGATCGAAGCGTCGGAATCGACCAGATCGTAGTCGTCCTTCTCGTCAAACTCCTGAACCAACGTCAGGCTGCCCGTGGCAACCTTAAAGGCCTCGCGACCCTCGACATCGATCTGCAGGTCGTGATAGCGCTGATGCGTCTCATAGTGAGCCTCGGCCTCGGGACGCGTCGTGGGAGCCATGACGTTCGCATAGACCTTGTCGCCCAGAATCGGATGGCTGCCGACCTCGAGCTGCGCCGGGTCGTTCTCCTCGAGCCAGTCGATCAGCACGTCGAGGCCCTTGAGCATTCCGCGATACTCCTCGATATCGCCCAATGCACCGTAAATCATCTAAATCCCCTTTCGGATCGCTTCTTTGGCGGCTACTCGGCAAACGCGTTACCGACGCTGTTGCCACCCACATACGCCTCGACCAGGGTAAGGTCGGGATTGAACACGACAAACTCGGCGTCGCGCCCCGGCATAATGCTACCGCACTTGTCGTCGACATGAGCTAGCAAGCGATGCCGGGGCCGTCACCCAAGCTCTTACAGCTCGGTCACGACAACGCCGTTGTAGACCTCGTCCCAACGGTCCATGACCAGATGGCCGGTCATGGGATCCATGGCGTTGAGCTTGCCGCAGGTATTGGCGGTACGCAGCACCGTCTCGTCGTCTGCGCCAGCAGCGATGGCATGCGCGAAGCCTGCGATAGTGGAGTCACCAGAGCCCGTGGCGTTAACGGCAGGGATATCGGGCGTCTTTGCGCGGAACGCACGGCCGTTGTGGAAGCCCACGGAACCGGCGGCACCCATGGACACGACGACCCAGGGGATATCGGAGAAGCGGGCATCAGAGGCGAGCGCGGCGCGGAGCTCGTCCACATCGTCGGTGGTAAAACTCGTGCCCAGAAGGCCGTTGATCTCGGTCAGGTTAGGCTTGACCAGCTCGGGCTTAATTTCGGACTTAAGGGCGGCCTCGAGCGAAGCACCCGAGGTATCGAGCAGCACCTTGGCGCCGGCGTTCTCGGCAATGCCCGTGATCTTGGCGTAGTAGTCCGCCTCGACGCCGCGGGGCAGCGAACCCGAGATGGTAACGACATCGGCCTTGCTCGCAAGCTCGGTAAACTTGGCGGTAAAGGCATCGAGCTCCTCAGGGGCAATCGTCGGACCGCTCTCGAGCAGCTCGGTCTGGTTGCCGGCGTGGAGGATGTTGAGGCAAATGCGAGTCTCGCCCTTGATGGGTACAAAATCATTCTTAATGCCGTTGGCATCCATGAGCTCGGCCATGTAGGCGCCCATGTGGCCGCCGAGCAGACCGGTTGCCACAACGTCGTCGCCCAGCTGACCCAGCACACGGGCCACGTTGAGGCCCTTGCCGCCGGCGGTCTTTTCGGGCGTCACACGGTTGACGTCGTCGATGACGAGCTCATCGAGCTGATAGCGCGTATCGACAGACGGGTTCATCGTAACGGTGAGGATCATTTTTAGCTCCTTATCTCGCAGGCTCCTTGTGCCTCGCGATACGAGTCGACAAAACGGAATTACAGAATCTCAATCGTGAACGAGCGAACGACGGTCTCCTTGGGCTTGGCGACAAGGCAGCCGCGCTTATGCTCAAGCACATCGTCCTCATCGGAACAGGTCGAAAGACCGCCCCAAGGCTCAACCGCCACAAAATCGCCCTCGGGCTTGCTCCACACAATGAGATATGGGAAGCCCTCAAAGCTCAGGCGGACGCCCTTGTCCTCGCCCTTTTTGGAAAGCGTGACCTGACGGCTCTCGAGCACGTCAAAGATGGTCTCCGCAAAATCGAAGAGCTCATGTGACAGAGGCAGCGTCTTTCCCACCATGGGGTTCTTGGAGCGGTTTGCCACGTCAATCAAGCCAGTCGAAGGGACAGCGGTGCAAAGCTCCGCAGCCTCGTCTTTCTCAAAGCGCAACTCGTAGTCCGTATAGGCCTCGCCCTCATCGAGCGGACACCTAAAGCCGGGATGACCGCCGATAAAGAACGGCATGTCCTCGGTACCCTCGTTGGTAACCTCATAGGCGACACGCACGGCGGCGTCCTCAAGCGTATAACGAGCGACAAGCTTAAACGGGTACGGATAATCGCTCAGCAGCGCGGCGTTATCCTCCGAAGCCAGGCACATCGCCAGCTCGTTCTCGTCTTGGCTCAGCAGCTTCCACTCCTGTTTGCGCGCAAACCCGTGGCGAGCGAGCTTCACGTGATGCCCGGCAAACGTCATGGCGCTACCATCGCGCAAGCCTCCGCAAATCGGGAAGCAAATCGGTGCTTGGCCGGACCACACGGCGGGATCGCCCTGCCACAAGTACTCGCGACCTCCGGCCTCAATCGAGGTAAACGAACCACCAGCCGTGGACACCTTAATAGAAATCGAATCGTTGGAGAGAGCGTATTCCATTGCCCATCCTTTCGAACAACTGCTTTTTTGCTCGCAAGAACCCGTCTCGGCCCTGACCAAAGGACAAACCCGCACGTTCATCGATGCGTCCGGTATCCCAGCCATGCAACGGGGTACCATACAGACATTGATGCAATTACAGCTGAAAGGCCTTCTTATGCGAACCATCATCCTTTATGCCTCGCGCCACCACGGCAATACGAAAAAGCTCGTGGACGCCATCGTCGAGGCACACCCCGAAATCGATACCCTCGACGTCAAGGCGCTTGGCAAAAACGAGTATCCCAACCTGCACGAATATCATCTAATCGGTGTCGCCACGGGCATTTATTACTCCGAGATCGACAAAGATATGGCACGTGTGCTCACCAACGTGCTGCAGCCGCAGGACAAGGTGTTTGGCCTTATGACCTACGGTGGCAAAAACAAGTGGTACGGCAAGGATATCGATGGCATCTGCCGCATGAAGCAGGCCATCTTTATGGGTGTCTACGGCTGCCCCGGCTTTGATACGTGGGGGCCGTTCAAGCTCGCCGGCGGTGTCCAAAAGGGACACCCGACCGCTGAGGAAATTAAGGGCGCCGTCGACTTCTTCGACAAGATCGAAGACGAGTATGGCGACATCATCGTCGAAGAGTATGCCAAGCGCGAGAAGCGCCTAGCATACGAGAAGGAGCATCCTGCAGGAGGCCTGGTGGCCGGCGTCAAGCGCACGGCAAAGAAGATTGCTAACAAGCTGTAACTGTGAAGGTGCTTTTGAGCGTTTAACCCATACGGCGGGTCCGAGCAGATTCGGGCCCGCCGTCTTTTTCTATCGTTACTCAGTAAAGGCGTTGCCGACGCTCTGGCCGCCAACATACGTCTCGACGAGGGTGAGCTCATGGTCGAACACGACAAAGTCGGCGTCGCGACCAGGCATGATGCTGCCGCACTTATCCTCGATGTGCGCGGAGCGTGCCGGCACCTCGGTTGCCATGCGAATGGCGATATCGGCGCTGGCGATGCCCCAGTCGACGATGTTCTTGACGCCCCGGGCAAGCGTGAGCACCGAGCCGGCAATGCTCTTGCCGTCGGCGAGCCAGCACAGGTTGTCCTTCATGATGACGTCCATGCCACCGCTGGTGTAGCTGCCCTCGGGCATGCCGCCGCAGCCCAGGCAGTCAGTGATGAGCACCGTGTGTTGCCAGCCCTTTGCCTGCAGCAGCGCCTTGATGGCGGCAGGGTTAACGTGCTTGCCGTCACAGATGATCTCGGCGTAGGTCTCGGGCGTGGACATGGCAGCGCCCACGACACCGGGCTCACGGTGATGCAGCCCGCGCTGACCGTTATAGGTATGCGTAAAGCAGCTGGCACCGGCGTTGATGGCGGCGATGCACTCATCGTAGGTGGCGTCGGAGTGACCGATGCTGGTCACCACACCCTTGGCATTCAGAGCAGCCGCATAAGCAGCGGCACCGTCGCGCTCGGCCGCCATGGCGCTCTTGACGATGCGACCACCCGCAGCCTCCTGCCACTGATCGAAGACCTCCTCGGAGGGATCGATCAGGTAAGCGGGGTTCTGCGCGCCCACGTGCTTCATGGTAAAGAAGGGGCCCTCCAGGTAGATGCCCTGAATGCGAGCACCGCAGAAGTCGGGGCCGCGACCCTCGTCCGCCTGGGCGATAGCGGCGCAGGCGTCCTTGATCTGCTCGACGCCATCGGTGAACGTCGTGGGCAGCCAGCTGGTGGTACCGCGACGGGCGAGCTCGGTCGAGCTGATATCGATGCCCTCGGGATCGTTATCGGTAGTTGAGTGGTTGTAGAAGCCATGGATGTGAGTATCGACCATACCCGGCGCGATCCACGATCCCGTGTAGTCCTTAATCTCGCAAGAGGGCTCGTCGGCCTGCCAGGCGCCAAAGACGCCATCCTCGACCATAAGATAGCCGCCCAGTTGCGGGCCTGCCGGCAAGAAGAACTTGTCAGCCTTAATTGCGTACGTGCTCATATGCACTCCTTGCTTCTAAAGCAGTTGACTGTGGTGATGCTTATACCCAGCACACGTAAAACAAAAAGCGCCCGCCCGCCGTTATGAGCGGACGGGCGCCCTTACAGGGGGACGCGATTAAGCGGTGAAGGGGTGAATCGTCACGCCCTTAACCACGCGGTTGACCGTGCCGGTGGGGCTCGGCGTATCGGGCGTGTTGCCCACGCGCACGGAGTTGAGCAGGCTGATAGCCTGGGCAAACATCACGAACGGCAGAGCAAGGTAGCCCTCGGGAAGTGCCTCGTAGCCCTTAAAGGTGAAGGACTCACCCTCATAGACGGTGGCACCTTCCTGCTGAACGGCGACGGTGTGCTGAGCGATCTTGTCGCCACCGATCTCGTTGAGGATGTCGATGTCGTACTGACGGGTGTAGGCGTCGTTGTTGACGAACACGAAGACGAGCGTCTTATCGTCGACGAAGGACTTGGGTCCGTGACGATAGCCCATGGAAGTGTCGTAAGAAGTGGCAACCAGGCCGTGAGCAAGCTCGAGAATCTTAAGCTGGCTCTCCTGAGCAAGGCCGCCAAAGGAGCCGGAGCCCAGGTAGGTCACGCGGTTGAAGTCGCCAGCGAGGTAATCGGCGACCTCGGACTCGCGAGCGATAACCTCCTCGCCCATCTTGGCGATGGTCTCGACCCACTCGGCCTTCTGCTCGTCAGAGGCAGTGTCGAAAATAAGGGTGGAGAGCAGGGTCATGCAGGAATAAGAACCGGTCATGGCGAAGCCCTTGTCGTTGGCGCGCGGAATGAGCAGCGTCAGCGCATTGGGATCATCGGCAGACTCGACGGCGAGCTTGCCCTCGGGAGCGCAGGTGATGTTGAGGAACTTGACGTTGTGGACGAGCTCCTTGGCAACGGCAACGGCGGCAAGGCTCTCGGGGCTGTTGCCAGAGCGGGCGAAGGAAACC
Organism: Collinsella sp. CLA-ER-H7; assembly: GCF_040092345.1. NCBI lineage: Bacteria > Bacillati > Actinomycetota > Coriobacteriia > Coriobacteriales > Coriobacteriaceae > Collinsella > Collinsella sp. CLA-ER-H7. The sequence continues at coordinate 21,396 of NZ_JBBNLT010000010.1, forward strand.
ACGAGCGTGGGATCATCGGCGCGCAGGAAGTCGCGCGGGGCGCTCACGATGTCGGTCGTGGCGATGGGCTTAAAGTCGTAGAGATCAGTGTTGCCAGCGTGACGCAGGTACGGGGCGCAGGTATCGCCAACGTAGTCGGACGTACCGGCACCGGTGAAGACAACGGACAGACGGCCCTCGCCCATAGCGCGAGCCTCGGCCAGGAAGGCCTCGATGGCCTCCTTGTTCTCGCGATAGATGTTGAGCGTATCACGCCAAAGCTCGGGCTGCTGAGCAATCTCGGCCGTGGTGATCTGGGCGCCGAGCTCGGTGAGCTCCTCGACACTCTTCTCGAACATTTTTAATACCTCTCTCTAGAAGTAATCCTCTGACGTGCAATTATACACTTCGGTTGGTTATCTGGTAGTAACCAGTTAAATGCAAAGAATCATCATATGGAAACGATGCGAACACTAGTCGCTACGCTGGTGGTAAACCTTGTATTTAAACTGATCGGCACGAGCAACCGAGAGTGTGTACTCCACAACCTCGTTTGACTCGTTATACGTAGTCCTGACCAAATCGAGCACAGGCGAGCCCTCGACAATTCCCAAAAGGTGGGCATCGGTGGGACGGGCTATGCTCGCATAGAACTCCTCTTCGGCCACGCGTATCTTTTGCTGAAAGTCTTGCTCAATCACATCGTAAAGCGGCTTACGCTCCAGCAGCGGTCGCTTTAGGGACAGAAATTGACGAACTGGTAGATAGCTGCGTTCGACCATCATGGGCATGTTGTCGGCAGAACGAAGGCGCTTAAGCTTAAAAATGCGATCACTGATACGCAATCCCATATGCTCGGCCAGATTTTTATCGGCCTCCATCTCGCAAAACTCGAGAATCGTGGTCTCGGGGTCGCGACCCATCGCGCGCATCTGCTCGGTAAAGCTGTAGGACTGCATGAGATTGGTTGCTTTTGCCGAACGGTCGGTCACAAAGGTACCGCGACCGTGCTGCCGAACCACCAGTCCTAAACGCTCCAGTTCCTGCAAAGCCAGGCGCACCGTGGTGCGCGAGAGACCATAGCGCTCCGAAAGTTCGCGCTCGGAAGGAATCATGTCACCGGCGCGATATTCATGGTCGATCTTTTCGGTCAGAATATCGACCAGCTGATCGTACAGCGGTTGCTTACGCGCTCCGATCGCCATCCTATCCTCCCTTTTGCTCGAATTCGGCTAACTACCTAGGGTGTTTAGCATTATCTGTCTGCCACACCCGAATCATCAAGAAAACAAAAGCCGCGCGCTCTTTCGAGCACGCGGCTTTTAACATACACATGGCTTAAGGGGTCGGGGTGTGAGCCGCGTAGGGACACACCCTTCAAGCTAGAGCCTTACCAGATGCTCGGCCAGAGACCAAGCGGGCCAGCGCCCAGGATGCCAAGGACGAAGAGCAGGAGAATGCCCTTGGTCGGGGTCCAGCTGTGCTTAGCGAACATGTAGTAAAGCAGCAGCGTAAGCATAAGCGGGACGAGCTTCGGGACGATGGTGTTGAGGGTGTCGGCAACAGAGAAGTTGACCGGATCCTCGGTAACGGTAGCGTAGGTCACGGACTCCATGCCGTTGCCCAGATCGGCGACGCCGCACTTGACCTCGTTGCCGTCGGCATCGGTGGCGGTGAGGGCGTTGCCGTCCTCATCGGTCATGGCGATGGTACCGGCCTCAGCGGTCTCGGTATCGATGCCCTCCATACCGGTGAAGTTCTCGGCCTCCTTCTCGGAGACGATCACGGTAGTAGGGGCAAGGCCACGGGTGGTGCCGTTGGGGATCTGGAGGTTGATCTGGGTGCCACCCATGGTGACGACCAGGCAACCGACGACGAAGACGCCCATGATGGAAGCGGCACGCGTGAAGGCCTGCATGTTGGCAGTCAGAGCGTCAATAGCGCTGGTGCCAAGCTTGTAGGACCAGTTCATGAGCCAGAAGCGCAGAGCGAACTGGACGGCGTTGAAGATCACCAGGAAGATGATCGGCGCAGCGGCGTTGCCGTTGATGGCCATGTTGGAGGTGATGCCGGCCGTGATAGGCACGAGCGTCAGCCAGAACAGGGCGTCACCGATACCACCGAGCGGGCCCATTGCGGCGACGCGGACGGCGCGGATCGTGGGGATGTCAACCTTGTTCTGCTCGAGCGAAAGCACGATGCCCATAACAAAGGTGACGAGGAACGGGTGGGTGTTGAAGAACTCCAGGTTGTGGCTCATGGAAGCCGCGAGGTCGTTCTTGTTGGTGTGGATCTTCTCCAGACCGGGGATGATGGAGTAGAGCCAGCCAGCGGCCTGCATACGCTCGTAGTTGAACGAGGCCTGCAGGAAGCAGGAGCGCCAAGCCATCTTGTTGAGGGTCTTCTGGTCGAGCTGCGGAGCAGGAGTGAGATCCTCGTAGTGCTCCGGGATCACATACTCATTAGATGCCATCTTCGAAGTCACCTCCGTCAGAAACAGCTGCACCCTTCAGCTCGGTCTGCTGCTGGAAGTCCCAGAAAGCGATGCCGAAGCCGATGAGAGCGAGGATGAGCAGAGCAGGGGTTGCCAGCGAATCGTTGGCAACGGTGATGAGCGCGAGGCCGAAGCCCATGAGGAAGAAGCCCCACATATCGCGGTTCATCATAACCTTGAGCAGGACGGCGAAGCCGACGAAGCGCATCATGCCGCCTGCAGCGGACAGACCGGTCTGCAGCCACGTCGGGATGGCAGAAGCGATGGTCTGACCGATGGTAGCGCCAGCGATGAAGAACAGGGTGACGACGACAGCGAAGATCAGGCCGAGCAGAGCCATGGCGAAGTAGTTCAGGCGCTCGATGCCCTTGGTGTCCGCGTTGTGAGCCATGTTATCGGCCGTGGACATAAGCGGGGACATAAGCGTGAAGACCAGGGTAACGCCAAGCTGGCCAAGCAGAGCGAACGGAATGGCGAGGCCGACTGCCGCGTTGGGCTCGAGGCCCGTGGCGATAGCGAGAATGGCTGCCATGATGCCGCCGATGACGGCGTTAGGCGGCTGAGCGCCTCCGATCGGCATGTTGCCGATCGTCATGAGCTGATAGGTACCACCCACGAGAAGACCGGTGTTGAGGTCGCCAAGGATAAGACCGATGACGGCGCCGGTGACGATGGGCTGATAGAGAGACTCGAGGAAGTCAAACTGGTCGATTGCCGCGATGAACGTGACAACGAAGACCAGAGCGATCTGGATGATCGAGTATTCCATCTTGCTCCTCCTTTCAAAATGTATGTACGCACTTTGGATATCACGTACAGAACGTCAGGGTTTCACTCCTGACAACGTGGATCACGAGGATTACGAGAAGAGCTTGCTCGTGTCCTCAACAGGCGTGCTCGGAACGCGCCTGATCTCCAACTCCACCCCCAATTCCTGCAGCTCTTTAAACGCAGCGACATCCTCGTCGTTAACTGCGACGGAGGTGGCGACTTGGCGCTTTCCTTCCGACATGTGCATGTTGCCGATGTTTACCTTCTTTATAGGCACACCGCCCTTGACGAGCGTAAGCACGTCTTCCGGTGTTTCGGCCACGATGAAGATCTTCTGGCGCGGGCTCGCCTTGCCAATGACGTCGATGGTCTTCTGCAGGGAGAAGAAACGCGTAGCGACGCCGGCGGGAGCGGCCATCTTCATGAGGTTCTGGCGCATGGTGTTGGACGCCACGTCGTCGTTGGCGACGAGGATGAGGTTGGAGCCCAGAGTGGAGTTCCACTGGGTGGCAACCTGACCATGAACCAGTCGGTTATCGATGCGGGTAAGAAGAATGTTGGGTTCTGCCATGTTGATCAGCTTCCTTTCGTTATTTGCTGACGACAGTTACTTGATCTCCTGAATCGCGTAACGCGAAACATCTACGACGGCTCCGGATCGGACTTTGATCTGGACCTTCTCGCCTTCGATGCCTTTGACGGTTCCGTAGATACCGCCGGCGAAAAGAACCTCTTGACCCGGCTTGAGCTCGGTGTGCAGCTCCTTGAAGTACTTCTGCTTCTTCTTCATGTTGATTTGCGACCAGACGGTGTAAATCAAGCCCATGATGACAAGCAGGCCTAAAAGGGCGACCGAGGAGCTCAGGACGTTGGCTCCGAAATCGGCCATTAGATGCCGTCCTCGTCGCCGAAGATATCCTCTTCCTCGGAGCCGGCAACGGATGCGACCGTCTGGGCGGTGACGCCCGTCTGGCCAACGGTCACGGCCTGCTCGCCAAGCTCGGCGAGCGTGGCATTGCCGCGGAGGAACAGAAGCTCAATAACCATGGGAAGGTTGGTGCCAGTCAGAACCTCGACGTTGTCGACATCCTGGGCAATCATCATCGACTGGTTGAACGGGGTGCCGCCAAGCAGGTCGGTAAAGACGAGCACGCCATCGCACTCCTCGCGCATGGCGGTAATAGCGGCGCGGAGATCCTCACCGTAGGAAGCAGCCTGGTCGCCCTCAAAAGGAACGACGGTAAAAGCGGGCTGGTCGCCGGCAACCATAGCGATAGCGCTAGCTAGGCCGGGTGCGAACTGTCCATGACCGGTAAGAATAAAGCCAACCATTCAAATTTCCCTTCCGAAGGTGTGTACAATCTGAGTCCGATGATTTTCGGAAGCCAGCGGGCGCTCGCCCTTAAAGCTTCTTAGAAAGCCTTCTTTGAAGACCAGTGGTTTCTAAACTGGTAGTAACCACGTGACGTGTTGTTGTCACTATATCACCCCAAAAGAGGTCGCCTTCGTTGATTCATACGGTAAAACGTTTTTGCACCGCTCACGGTGATAAATCGACCGTTTACCGGTCGTTAACACTTCTACCTGCGGTTTTGAAACCGTTTCGAAATGTTTTGGCAAAAGATCGGATCTTTTCCTGTGTCTAAACAACGCAGGGCGGCTAAAAATAGCGTGTAGAAAAATTGCAGGTCATTGTGAAGATATGTGAATTGGTCTTTTTGACTTAATACCAGTTAGAACCAGTTTTGAGATTATCGGTGAACGGTAGTTTTCGACCGTTTACCGGTTACTTGCAATCGTTTGCAGCTGCTTTCCCATATGAATTAGGGAAACACAATGGAGCGCTTGCGCAATCACGGGAACGATCACGGGAAGTTTTGGCATTTGTCCTCATCCCCCGCGCGCCAAACTCCAGCATCCAAAATGAGCTAATAGCTCACGCTAATCGTTTTCAATCATTACTTACTCATTATCCGTAATTATTTATCGTTTATCGTTAATTCTGATATGATACAAGTATCATACAAAACGCCGATTGGAGGGATTATGGTCCATCGAAACGCAACTATATCGAATGAAACCATCAGCCGCGAACAGACGATAGCCAAACTGAGGAAGCTCGCTCGCATCTGCAAATGGGCCACGATCTGCATTACCACCGCGCTCGCCCTGGGACTCCTCGCAGTCATTGCGATTGACCTTCTACTCATATTGCCCGGCCTCTCCCAAGGATCGTGTCTCCAATCCGTAGAACTTCAAGCCGGCGAAGGGCCGTGCCTTGCTATCGTCGGTACCGATGCGCAGGCCCCACTTATGCTCGTCGCACACGATGGTCACACTGCCATAGGGAGCCTCTTGATGACATGCCTCGCGCTTACCATCGCGATAAGCGTGCGCAGGCTTTTCTTCAACATTGAAAAGGAAGGCAGGCCCTTTGACCTTGAATGCAACCAGACACTTCGTCGAGTAGGACATTTATTCCTTATCGGCGGCGTTGCCGTGAGGCTTCTTGGTGCCGTTATCACGGGAATGATACTCTCAGGATTTGGCGGCAGCTTTACGGATGCGTTCGTCGGCCAGTTATTCGAGCCCTCCATGCTCTTTGCAGGCCTGATTATTTGCCTGATTGCCAGCATCTTCCGCTACGGGTATATCCTGCAAAAGCAAGATGACGAGTTGCTCTAGGGGGAATCCATGATTATTCTGCGGCTTGACCGCATGCTCGCCGAACGCAAGATCTCATCCAAAGAGCTTGCGGAACGTGTGGGCATCTCCCAGGTCAATATGTCACGCATTAAGACGGGCAAGGTTTCTGCCATACGTTTTTCAACTCTTGACGCGATATGCCGGGCACTCGATTGCCAACCGGGCGATGTACTGGAATATATATCCGACGATGAAGCCGATAGCCTTTTTGGACTTAAAGATGAATAGCCATAATTAAGCCGCCAATCACGCCCTCAACGCAAATTGCCCGCCAGAACGACTTCCGTACTGGCGGGCAATTTGTTTTCTATCAGCTAGATGCTCGATGAGCCGTGCAACTCTTTACGCAAACAGGCCGTAGATGCTGATGTTGGCCTTGGCGTAGAGGCCGTTAGCATACTCGGTCCACTTGGAGCTGGCGCTCGAAGCCTGCGAGGAATACTGCTGATAAGCAGTATAGTAGGCGGTCATGGCCTGCTTATAGGTAGCGCTATCGGCCGTAAAGGCATCGTCAGCGAAGGCCTTGGCGTAGGTGCTATCGGCGTCCTTCCAGGTGCCCTTTGAGCTATCCCACTCATCACCGGCAAGGTTGATGATGTAGTCGGCGTAGTCCTTGCTCGCGGTCTCCTCGTTGCCGTCAGCAGGCTCGGTCGGGGCGGTCGGCATGCTTGCGGAGCTATCGCCCACCTTCTTCTTGTAGAGCTTCTGCAGCGTCGCGGACTGACGGACGATCTGCTTGGCCTGGTCCTTGGACACGCCGTACTGCTTGGCCATGGTCTTGTAGTCGGAGGTGCCGATGGAATCCTCGGCGTACTGCTTCATTTCCTTGGAAGAAACGGTAATGCCCTCGTCCTCAGCAGCGTCCAGCAGAATCTGGTTGCGCACGTAGGACAGGATAACGTCGGCAGACGGAGCGGTGTAGTTGCCGTCGTCGCCCTTGACGGTGTCGAGGCTGTACTGGCTCTCGATGGCCTCACGCGCGGTGATGTCGCTCTTTTTGCCGTTGTAGCTATAGCTTGCCACGGTCGAATCGAGCTGGTCCTCGGTCAGGGTCGCCGAGCCGACGCCCTTGCCGCCAAAACCACCGTTGCCGATAAAGAAGCCGACCACGGCAGCGATCACGACGGCGACCACAAAGGCGGCAATCATCGTCTTCTTGTGCTTGCAAGCGTGGTCGTCCACGTCGGAGTCGTCGTCCTCATCCTGAGCCTCGGGCATGAGGTTCTCGTCGGCGGCGTCCGCGGCGATCTTTGCCTCCAGGCGAGCGTCCTCCTCCTCGGCGGTCGTGCCGGCGGCAATATGTTCGGCAGACGTGCCGGCGACCAGGTCGATTTTCTCGTCCTCGTCACCGTCGGGGCCTTCGCCGCGCTCGATGATCTGGATGCCGTCGATCTCGTCCTTCTCGTCCTTCTTTTGAATCAGACCCATATCAGTTACTCCTTGTTAGGAAACATAGTCCTCAATAGAATACGCCCGGCAGAGCGCCGGGCGTATTGATTCTTAGGTTATACGCAAACACTTAAGTACTATTTAGGCGTTTGCAGCGTGCATGCCTTGGGCCAGGTGCGCGATAACGGCATCGGCAAAGGCCTGCGTGCCCACAGCGCCCTCGACGGAGCCGGTCTGGGCACGACGCACGTCACCGGTAACCTGCTCGCCCTCGTCGAGCGTGGTAGATACGGCGGCGCGAATGCGATTGGCAGCGTCGTTCTCGCCCAGGTGATCGAGCATCATCGCAGCAGAGAGGATCTCGGCTGTGGGGTTGGCGATATCCTGGCCCGCGATATCGGGCGCGGAGCCGTGCGTAGCCTCGAAGATGGCGCAGTCGGCACCGATGTTGGAGCCGGGGGCCATGCCTAAGCCGCCCACTAGGCCGGCGCACAGGTCGCTCACGATGTCGCCGTACAGGTTGGGCAGTACAAGGACATCGAAGTCGTTGGGGTTCTGGACCAGGCCCATGCAGGTGGCGTCGACAATCTTGTCGTTGAACTCGATATCGGGATAGTTGGCGGCCACCTCGCGCGCAACGCGCAGGAACAGGCCGTCGGTCGCCTTCATGATGTTGGCCTTGTGCACGGCCGTCACCTTTTTGCGGCCGCAGCGGCGGGCATACTCAAAGGCATACTCCACAATGCGGCGGCTCTTGGCGATGGAGATCGGCTTGATCGAGATCGCGGAATCGGCGGCGAAGGTCTTTTGGCCCGAACGCTCAACGAGCTGCGAGAGCTCCTCGACCTCGGCAGCGCCCTCATCGAACTCGATACCGGCGTAGAGGTCCTCGGTGTTCTCGCGCACGATAACCAGATCAACGTCGCGGAAGCGCGAGCCGTCGCCCGGCTGCGACAGGCAGGGTCGCACGCAGGCGTACAGGTCGAAGTGCTTGCGCAGGGCCACGTTGACGCTGCGGAAACCCGTGCCGACCGGCGTGGTGATGGGGCCCTTGATGGCAACCTTGGTCTCGGCGACCGCATCGAGCACGTGCTGGGGCAGCGGCGTGCCAAACTCGTCCATGACGCCGGCACCGGCCTCCTGGACGTTCCAATTGATCTGGACACCGGCGGCCTCGACCACGCGGCGCATGGCCTGCGTAATCTCGGGACCGATACCGTCACCGGGAATCAGGACTACATCGTGCGCCATAATCTGTTACTCCTCGTCTTCGGCGTCGTCAGATTTTTTAACGCTAGCACGCTTCTTCTTTTTGGAGAGATCCAGGCCAAAACGTTTAACAAGCATTTCGCAAATCTCGCTCGAACGGGCCTTGAGATAGCTGCCCTTACCGTTCTCGGCATCGAACTTAAGGCGCAGCGCAAGCTTCTCGGCAACCTCGGCGTCGATCTCGCCCTGGCAAAACTCGTACAGGCAACCGAGCATGTCGCGATACTCGAGGTCGCCGTGATAGCACTGGATGGCCTCGTCCAGGATGGGCCAAGCCTCGCGCGAACGCTCGACACTCGTGGCGCCCCACACGCACAGCAGGCGGAAGGCGGCGTAGCGCAGCGTGGAGGAGATCTCGTCGAACAGCGCGGTCTCGGCGCCCTCAAAGGCATCGCCCAACTGCTCGGGGCAGGTGGTAGCAAGCGCCGTCAGGGCATCGAGGGCCTCCCAGCGGGTCTGCGCCTCGGGGCGGTCGAGCGCCTCGATCAGCGCGGGCACGCAGGGCACGACGCGCTGCGGATCGCGCTCGGCAAGCAGGTGCAGCACGCGGGCGGCAAACTGGCGGATGCGGCGCGTGGGGCAGCCGAGCTCCTTGACCAGACGGTCGACGGCGTTCTCGTTCTCCTCTGCCAGCTGAAGCTGTGCCAGCTCCTCGTCGGTGAGCTGTTCGTCTTTGTTTTCTGCCATAGTTACCTCTTCTTACTATTTCTTAGCGTGCTTGCCAGCACCCTTGCTGTCATCGGTGACCGAGATGAGTTGTCGGTCGGCTGCACCATTGCGACGCGCGCGGCGGCGCTCCTCGGCGTCGCCCGCATCGGCGGCGGCGCGATGAGCCTTGTTGACGTTAAAGACCTCGTCGTGCTTGCGCCACGGGCCGACGGACTCGCCAAAGCTCATCTTAAGGCCGGCGATAAAGCCGCCGAGCCAGCCGATCGGCGCAAACTGCACCAGCGGGAACAGCGAAAACACCCAGGTTAGCAGGACGACTGCCGCCGCACCTGCAAAATTGGCGATCCAGTAGTCGCGCTTGGTGATGACGCGCTTTTCGCACGCCCACTGGCCGCACAAAAAGCCGATGTAGATCGCAAAGAGAAAGAGCACCAGCGCGAGCACCACGAACGTCCAGCTCATGGGCGCTACTCCCCGTGATGGTGGCCGCAGCAGCACTCGTGGCCGTCATCGTGGCCGTGACCGCCGCAGCACTCGTGGTCCTCGCCGTGATGGTGACCGCAACCGCACTCATGGTCGTCGCCGCGCTCGCCGCAACCGCAGCCGTCCTCGTGAGCACCGTGCTCTTCGGGACGATACTGCGACCAGTCCAGACCGGCGGCGATGGCGTCGGCCTCCTCCTTGTAGAGGACCGTGATGGCCTGGGTGCCCAGCTTGGCGCCACCGATGGCGTCGAGCATGTCGTAGAGCGTAAAGGCCACGTCGGCGCCGGGCAGCGCAAGCTCACGATCGTCGGCATAGGCGAGCGCCAAGCGCAGGTCCTTAATGAAGTGCTCGACCATAAAGCCGGGCTTGTAGTCGCCGTCGAGCGCCTTGGGAGCCAGGCTCTCCATGGCGCCGGACTTGCCAGTACCGCCCAGGATCATCTGGCGGGTCTTCTCCAGATCGAGGCCGCTCAGCTCGGCAAATGCCATGGCGTCTGCCATGCCGACCATGCAGGCGCCCAGCGACACCTGGTTGGCGAGCTTGGCAGCCTGGCCCTTGCCGGCGCCGTCGAAGCAGCAGATGTTGGCCGCAAAGGTGGCAAGGATGTCGCGGACCGGCGCGATGTCGTTCTCGGTAGCGCCCACGATAGCCGTGAGCGTGCCGGCGATAGCTCCCGACTCACCGCCGGTGACGGGGCAGTCAAACGCCATGCGGTCGGAAACCTGGGCGGCCTCGGCAATGTCGCGCGCCAGCTCGGGCGAGCTCGTGGTGAGGTCGATCAGGACCGCGCCGGGCTTAGTGTACGCGAGCAGGCCGTCGCCCGCCAGGTAGAGCTCCTCGACCTCGGAGGGATAGCCCACCATGGTAAAGACGACATCGGCGTTAGCCACGGCATCGGCCGGCGTATCGGCCCAAGCGGCACCGCGCTCGATAAGCGCGGCAGCCTTGGACTTGGTGCGGTTGTTGACCGTGACGGGATAGCCAGCATCCAGGATGTGACCGGCGATGGGGGCACCCATAATTCCGGTGCCGATAAATGCGACGGAGAGCTTGTTTGCCATGAAACCTTTCCTTTTGGGTTGGGTGTTGTTACCAGGTTGAATACTCGATGCCAGCGTTTGGGCAGTGAGTTGGGATCGATTACGGCCGCGTTACTTGCCTACTGGCCGCGCACGCGGCGGGCGATGCGGTCGGAAAGCGACGCCTTGTCGGCGCGGTTCTTACCCCAAAACGCGCAGGCCACCATGCCGGGGCCCACGTGCGAGCCGATGGTGGGGCCCACGGAGCTGCGAATGATCGTGACGTCGGCGCAACCCTCCTCCTTGCGGATGGCGGCTTCGAGCCAGTCGCCGTCCTTTTCGGCATCGGCCGTCATGATGGCGATGGGCATGGTGCGATCGGGCACGTAGTTCTCGCGGAACGACTTGAGGATGGACTTGAGCGCCTTCTTGCGGCCGCGGTTGACGCCGATCAGCGACAGCGAGCCGGCCAGGTCGTAGGAGAGCTCGGGCTTGACATCGAGCTTTGCCGTGAGCTGCGCCGCCGCGGGCGGAATGCGGCCGCCGGCAGCCAGCGCGTCAAAGCTCTCGAGCGTAAAGTAGCCGTGGACGTAGGTCTTTGCCTCGTTTGCCCAATCGACCAGCTGCTTGGCGGTCAGTCCCGCCGAACGCTGGCGCACGGCCTCGAGCGCCAAGAGCGCGCCGGTCGCACAGGGCAGAGCGTTGTCGACCACGTAAAGCTCAAAATCGGGATACTCGGCGCGCACGGCATCTGCCGCCTGGCACGCGGAGTTGTAGCTCGACGACAGCGCCGAGGTAAAGCACAGGTAGACCGTGGGCGTGCCCTCTTTGGCGCACTCGGTAAAGAACTCGATATAGCGACCGAGCGACACAGCCGAGGTGGACACGCGGGCACCGGCGCGCATCCGGTCGTAGAACTCCTTGGGTGTGATGCTCGACCAGATGTCGTCCGTGCGCTCTTCGCCATCGATAATGAAGGGGAAACCCAGGATATCGACATCGAGGTTCGCGGCGACCTCGGGGCTAAAGTCGCAGCAGGTATCGACGACGATGCGGCAACGGTCCGAATGACCGGCGGATGCGGCCTTGTCCATCAAAGCGACTCCTTACGTAAAAAGGCGGCCACCCGCATGGGATGGCCGCCAACCGTTAACTCATGCAAGTTAACGTATTTTACTCGTCAAGTGTTTCGATGCGGGGCTTGATGATGCCATATCCACCATTCTTACGGTGATACACCACATTGATGAGGCCAGTCGTCGCGTTCTCGAACACGTAGAAGTCGTGGCCGAGCAGATCTGTCTGCACCAGCGCCTGCTCCTCAGTCATCGGGGTGACGTCGATAACCTTCTCGCGGACGAGCAGGTCGTCCTCCTCCTCGGGCAGCAGCAGGTCGGCCAGATCCTCGACGCGCTCGACCGGCACGACATCCGCGGCGCTGGCACCGCCCTGGCGGTTGTCCACGACCTTGGTCTTGAACTTGCGCAGCTGGCGGGTGACCTTATCGGCGGAGAGGTCGATGGCGGCGTACATATCTGCACCGTGCTCGGCAACGCGAATCACCGAACCGCGGGCACGAACCGTAACCTCGACGATTGCCGGGTTGGGGTTCGAGGGGTTCTTCTCATAGCGAAGTACAACGTCGACCGTCATGGGCTCGATATCGAAAACCTTGAGCGCCTCGCCGATCTTCTCATCCACATGCGCACGCAGAGCATCGGTTACCGTCGTCTTGCGTCCAGAAACCTTGATATCCATACGTGGCTCCAATCTGCCTCGGGGACTTACTGTACTGGCTATGTACCCATTGCCGTGCATTTAATCACGCGGATTCCTAAAGACCCGAATAACGATTGCTTGATACCGCATACCGAAGTCTCGCACTTTTCTGTGGCAAAGTGCGCTATAGGAGGGGGCCAACGGCTTTGTATTTGGTCCCGAAAATTGGCTTTGACCTGCTGATTTTATTGGGATGAAAAAGCCGGGCTCCCCCATCGGGGAAGCCCGGCAGTGCGTGTTGAAACCGTGAAGAGGTGTCCTTTCCAACGTATAGGAGACACCACCCCTAGCAATAACTAGCTATTGAGTTTGTTAATGTCGTCGTCGGTGATGGCGCCTTCCTGGCTGGACGAGTTGTCCTCGGAGGATGCGGTCTCATTGTTGGAATCGGAGGACTCGCTGCCGGAGGACGTGGTCTCACTGGACTCAGAGTCGCCCGGCTGCACGTTAGCGCCCGAAACCGTCTTAGTGGTGAGGTCGTAGGGCATCCTGCCATACCAGACGCAGTGGACCGCCTCGAGCGTGCCGTCGGCCGTAATACCGTCGAGGGCATCGCTCACGGCGCGGCACAGTTTGTCATTGGACGAGAGGCCCGCAACACCAAGCGTCGAGGGCGCCTCGAGCGCACCGACATAGGAGACCTCGCTCATCAGGCGTGCAAGGTAGCCGCCGGCCGTGGAGTCGCAGATCACATAGTCGACCTCGCCGGACTCAAGCGCCTCAAAGCACTCGTTGATGTTGGAGTAGGTCTTTTGATTGGCGGTGATGCTCTGCTTAGCAAGCGCCTCCTGCGAGGCCGAGGACATTTGGACACCCAGAGTAGACGCGTTAAGGGTATCGGTGGAAACGCTTAGCGACCCACCATCGCTAGTTTTACCGAACACGGAAGTGGCATCGTACAGGCAGGTGCCGAGCGAGCTAATGTCCCCGTCCGTGGAGTTAATCTCGCCGATAAAGATATCGGCCTTTTTGTCGCCGAGCGCGGAATCTGCCGAAGACGCATCGACAAAGGCGACCTTAAGGCCCATGCGGCTTGCGAGGGCGCGGGCGGCGTCAACCGCATACCCCGTGAGCTCGCCGTCGGCGTCCTGCATGGCCTGCGGCGCATCGGAAGTATCGAGGGCGACCGTCAGGGTTCCGGGAGTGACCAGGGCATCGTCCGACACCGCCGGCGTGACGGTCTCGTACTCGATCTGGTCGATCGTGGGAGTCGTGAACGTAGACAGCGGGTTGAACGCGCATCCGCTCAGGCCCAAAACGGCGATGACCGCTGCGGCCCCAGCACCTAACCGAGCCGCGTGCATCAAGCTGCCCCTCACCATGTCCACTACCCTGCCTTCTGTGTCGTATACGATCCGTGCGTTGCGCGGAATATCAGGTTGTTCCCACCAGCTGACCTGGTATTTGACCCCACACTTGCGCACCGGGGTGTTTGCTCGGGAGGCCGCAGCCACCTTCACGACTGGCCCGCTCGCCCGCGAGGCGGTATTGCCCCAAAGAAAGTAGAACGGACGGTGCGGCTTACATCTAGGACGCGCCATGATCGCGCCGCGCGCACGCGGTCGCTTACGTGGATCCCTTTGACCGCGTCTGTCTTGGACTAGGACGGGCATTTCGTCCGCCCGCAACCACAGCCTGGCAGGAACGTAGCGCATTATAGCTAAGTTCAAGCTAAAGTTTAAGGTTAGGGGCGTTATTCGCATCGCGAGTACAGATTTCGCAGGTCAGGACGGGCCGCACGCGCTCTGATTAAGCCCGTCGCTCCCCCATGGAAAGCCCCAACACACCCGTCTTAGGGCGCCGTGGCCAAAAAATAGCAAATATGAGTACTGTTACCAATTTAGTAGCAGGAGTTTTTGGCTCTGCAAGCTGTTTTCACGCTCTATAACGTCAGATTGATGCCAGGATATTCCACATTTGTTTAATAATTTTCTAATTTACGCCATCTTCAAGTCCCAAAATCCCTGATTTTGCTGTTACTGAATTTGTAGCAGTACTCATATTTGCTATATTTTGGCCAAAGCATATATCCAACCCCCTGTTTCAGAGCATTGTTAGGCGGGTTTAAGCCCAAAACACGCCCGCAACGTGTTAAATAGCGTCTCTTGTTTCTTTCTGCGAGCGTCAACACGGTTGCGATATCGCTTACCCATACGCTGGTGGATGCGCCATGCGAGTGCTTCCATCGCTTCCATGTCACAGAGCATTTCGTTGTTGACCGTCGCGACCTCGATTCCCATAGTAATCAAGCCCGTGTTGCGCTTTTCATCATGGATACGTCCCCTCCGAGAGGAATGGCCCAGCTCACCGTTGTATTCCAAGTCAAACCGGGCTGCTTCCTGAAAGGCATCGCAAACCGCATGCGGCATCCCCGAGATCGCCTGTGCACGGTCGTTGAACTCGATCTTGTAGTCGGTCTTAAAGGGACCACAGGCAAATCCGCCATAGGAAAACGGAAGCGAAAACATGGCAAGCATGATGCACTCCATGGGTGAACGCAGGTTTTCCGACAGATAGGGACACAGGCGCAGCAGCTGTTTGGCCACATTCCCCTTGCATGCCGCGAGGTAATCTACCAGGCAATCGGGTGTCAGCACGGACTCGACCTCAAAGTAACCGACATCTGGCGGCTGGTCTTTGTCCTTTGCCAATTTGTTCACGACAGGCGAGGTGTAGGGAGGCAGATACTTCCCGCGGTCACTCAGTGAAATCTTAGAGCACAGCTCCTGGGCCAGGGCAAATGCCTGGATGCAGCCGACCTCGCGCGCGACGGCTACGCAAAGGGCCTCGGGAGATAGACTGTACACCCCCGGTTCCACCTCTAGAATCGAGCCGGCGGGCAACTCGGAGCATACGGACCAGCTCACGCCAAGAATACGGCGGCGCTGCGCTGCAGATCCCACCAGCAAGCAAAGATCTTCTTGCACCTCGCCGCTTGCGGCCCCAATCCGCACCAAGTCGGGAAGATAGATGTCCTCGATCGAGGGCGACGACGCGCGCAGCACACGGCACTCTTCATCGGGACTGAGGTCCCTCCAGCTGATGTAACCCATTTGTCGGCGCTCGGCGCGCATCATGCGTAGCGCCGAGGCGCCCGTCAGAATTACGGAAGCAGCCAGCTGCTCGCTTGCAGGCTTGCCACGCTGCCCGATCTTTATTGCCATCTGAACCACCCCTACCAAACGCGTGCGATAGCGAGGCCATCAACGGCCGTGGCACCGGCGCGCTTGAGTTCCGCCGAAGCCGCTGCCATCGTCGCACCCGTGGTGATAACGTCGTCGATAAGCAGCAGGCGGCGGCCGTGCACGTCCTCAACCGTCTCGTACATACCTCGGGCACGCTCGCGGCGCTCCTCACGACCGAGTTCGCGCTGGTCGCCATGCCCGTACTTGACGAGGGCATCGAGCAGGGGAACACCCGACAGCTCGCAAAATGGGCGCGCAATGGCCTCCATATGATCAAAACCACGCCGCCGAAACGCTGCCGCCGTCGCAGGCACAAACACCACCGCATCCGCGCCGGACAGCACACCTCCATAGCGATCGGGCGCTACGACCTGGGCATGCAGGGCGGTGTCGTAGAGCAGCTCCGCCAGATACGGAGCCAGACGTCGCTCGCCCGCGTCCTTGTACGCTTTAATGATGCGCGGCAGCGGATGCGCATAGACGGCGCACGCCAGGCAGCGGTCGAGCGCCTCCGCCATTGCCGAGGACGTGCCCTCGACCGAACACTCAGTGCACAGCAAATCCCCAAACGGGGCGCCGCATCGGGTGCAGCTATGACGTGGGTCGATGAGCGTGAGCGCAGTCAGGCAGTCTTGGCAAATAAGCGTACCGGCGCGCTCGCAGCCGGCACATCGTGTTGGCGACAATGCCTCGAGCGCCTCGCGTGCCACCCGCTCGGCAAACGGTAGCAATTCGTCCGCAAACGGTAGGGCACCGGTACCCTGCAGACAGCTCAATATGTTCAGATGGCTCTTCAAGACACAACCCTCCCTACGTTCGGTCGCAGGGAGGGTTGTTGATTCGGCGCTATGATACCCCGATGCGCTCGGGGCAAGGCGGGCTAAATCCGCTCGCGGGCGTTATTCGCCGGCAGGCGGTTGTGGTGCGGACGAAGACGGGGTCGAGCCCTCGCCACCATCCTGGCGCGGCTTGCGGGAACGGCGACGGCGACGGCGCTTTTGACCCTGGTCGGCCGAGCCCTCGCCACCGCGCGGCTCGCGCGGCTCGCGCTCGTCACGAGCGGCGCCACGCGAAGCCTTGGCAGCCGCTCCCCCGCCATCTCCGGGACGACGGCGCGTAACCTTGACCTCGCCATCCGAGACCTGATCGGCCACGGAGGGCACTGAGGGCTTCTGTTGCGCGCCCGAGGAATGGCGACGGCGCGGACGCGGCGCGCGCTCCTCCTCGCCACGTGACTTGCCGCTCTTGTCGACAGGCGCATCGGAGGCCGAGGCGCCCTTGGAAGCGGCACCGGCCTCGCGAGCAGCTGCGGCGCGGAAGGCGTCCTCGCGCTCCTCGCTCGACAGATGACGGCGGCGGCGACGTGTGGGGTTCATGCCGCCGCCGCGATTCTGCTGCTGGGGCTGCTGAACCTCGCGCTCGCGAGAGGCGTTCTTGCCCGCGGCTGCAACCTCGGTAGCATCGCCCGAGCCCGCGCGCTTGCGACGGCGACGGCCATCGGCCGCCCCCTCGGCCTCGGGTGTCTCGGCCTTACCGCGGCCTTTTCCGCGGCCACGGCCCTCGCCCTGACCCTGACCGGCGCGAGCATCGGATTCAGCATCGCGACGACGGCGCTTGGGCATCGACGTGCCGGCCAGACGGTCGGCACTCGACAGGCCATCGCCCACATCGACGCCGTTTTCGCGATCGAGCTCCATGAGCGCCAGGCGCATCTCGGGCGACTCGATGCGCTCGAGCACGTCGCGCGTCACGCAGTCGGGACGGCAGTTGCAGCCCTGCTCGGCGGCCTTCTTTTTGCAGCCCTCCGAGCACGTCATATCGGCTAGGTTGACCTTAAAGACTTTGCCGTTCTCCAGGCGCAGCACCAGCTGCTCACGCGGCGTGTCATACTCCTGGATACGCGCCTTGCCAAGCGGCGTATCGATGAGCGTCTTCTTTTTGGGCGCACGGCTCTTAAAGTCCTTGTAGGCCTCGAACTCGTAGCGCAGACAGCACATCAGACGACCGCACACGCCGCTGATCTTGGAGGAATTGAGCGGCAGGTCTTGCTCTTTTGCCATGCGAATCGAGACGGGCTCAAACTGTCCGCCAAAGCGCGTGCAGCAGAGTTCCTGTCCGCACTGGGCATAGCCGCCCACCAGGCGGGTCTCGTCGCGCACGCCGATCTGGCGCATGTCGACGCGAATGTGCAGCGTCGAGGACAGATCCTTGACGAGCTGGCGAAAATCGACGCGCTCCTCGGCCGCAAAGTAGAACACGGCCTTCTCGCCGCCAAACAGGTACTCGACGCCCACCGGCTTCATCTCGAGGTCGAGCTCCTTGACCAGGCGGCGGAAGTCGACCATGGCCTCGTCGCCCTGGATGGCCAGGTCGTCGGCAAGCTGGAGGTCGATGTCGCTCGCCACGCGCAGCACGGGCTTGAGCGGCTGACCGATCTCGTCTTGCGGCACCTCAAAGGGATCGGCCGTGACCAGGCCGATCTCGGTTCCGCGCTCAGTGGAGCAAATGGCATAATCGGCCTCGAGGATATCCAGATCCTGCGGATCGAACCACAGGTCGCGCGAGGCGTAGGTAAACTTAACGGGTACGACTAACGGCATTTCAGTGCCTTCCTGATATCGAACAGCATGACCTCGATGGCCAGCTGGGGAGTAACGTTTCTGGCGATGTTGCGCTCGGCGGTCGCGACTGCCTCGAGCGCCTGGGTGGCACCCGCAACATTGGTCGCGGCGGCAAGCCGACCGATCGTGTCGCGCACGTCTTCGTTCACCACGTCGGCTGCCTCGTCCTGAAGCGTCAGCAGCACGTCGCGCATGAGCGTCCGCGCGCTCGCCAGCGCTTCCATGATACCCGAACGCTCGCGCGCGTTGAGTTCGCGCTTGTTGCGGTCCTCAAGCTGCTTCAATGCTCCACGCGACAGGTAGTCGGCGTTTTGCTCGAGCACCTTTTCCTGCGTGGACTTGACCTCGGCGAGCGGCGCCTTAACGGCGACGATGAGTGACTTGGCGCGGCTGAGCACGTCGGCCTCGTCGGCGACGATAAGCGAATCGATGGCGCGAACCATCTGACGGCGGGCGTCCTGGCGCTCAGCGCTCTTGAGGAACTCGATGCCACGCGTGGGGCTTCCCGCCACGGCGACGGCCATGCGGCAACGCGCAGGGTCCTGACCGGTGGCGCGGCTCACGGCCTGCGCGGCGACGGCGGGCGATACCAGCCGAAACGGCACGCACTGGCAGCGGCTCACGATGGTGGGCAACATCACGTCTGCCGAGGTGCCCAGCAGGATGAACATAACGCCCTCGGGCGGCTCCTCGAGTGTCTTGAGCAGCGCGTTGGCGGTGTTGGCGCGCAGTTGCTCGGCACGGTCGATGATGTAGACCTTGGCCTTGGCACGGATGGGCGCCAGAGGCACGTCATCGAGCAGCTCGCGGGTCTGGGCGATGAGGTAGCCCGTGGCGCTCTCGGGCGTGTAATAGTGCACGTCGGGGTGCGTATGGCGGGCGACGCGCACGCAGCTATCGCATGAGCCGCAGCCATCCTGCTCGCACAGGAAAGCTTGGGCGAGCGCCCACGCGGCGTCGAGCTTGCCCGCGCCGGGCGCGCCCAAAAACAGGTAGGCGTGCGATGCGCGACCGCTGGCGACGGCATTGGTCAAAAAGTCGCGCACGCGCTCTTGGGTGTCAAGCTTGGCCAGCAGGCTTGCCTGAGCGGGGGCCATGTTACTCGGCCTCCTGGGCAAACGCGGCGGTGACGGCATCCTGGGAAATGTCGAGGCCGTAGGCGCGAACCTGCTCGACCGTCTGTGCGAATACGTCCTCGATGGACGCGGTCGCGTCGATGAGCTTTACGCGGTTTGGCTCCTCGACGGCAATTGCGCAAAAACCCTGGTAGACACGCTCTTGGAAGGCCATGCCCTTAGCCTCCATGCGATCTGCCGCGCCACGGGCTGCCATGCGCAGCACCGCCTGCTCGGGCGTGATGTGATAAACGAGTGTGAGCGCCGGGTGCGTATCCGCGACGGCCAGGTTGTTGGCGTCGCGCACCATCTGACGATCGAGGCCGTCGGCAAACGCCTGGTAGCAGGTCGTGGAATCGTAGAAGCGATCGCACAGGACCACCTTGCCGGCAGCGAGGGCGGGCGCGATGACCTCGTGCACCAGCTGGGCACGGGCGGCCTCATACAGCAGCAGCTCGCAAGTGTCGCCCATCGCCGTATTGGCGGGGTCGAGCAGCAGAGCACGGATCTTTTCGCTGATGGCGGTACCGCCCGGCTCGCGCAGGCTCACAACCTGGTAGCCAGCGAGCTCGAGCGCACGGGCAAGCAGGCGCGCCTGCGTAGATTTACCGGCGCCATCGACACCCTCGAGCGTAATGAAGCTATGTTGAGCGGGCACAAAAGCCATGGGCGCAGCCCCTTCCTACAAGGCGCGTAAATGCAGATATATCAACCAAGTCATGATACCCCAGTGCTCGGCGCGCCCCAAATCCAACCTAGCCATCGAGGCATCCCCGAAGTTGCGGTGAAATAGGGACTGATTGAAGCTCTGAGACCGCCAAACAGTCCCTATTTCACCGCAACTTATGATGGAGAATTTTGGACGCTGGGTATAATCGTCGTATTGCATTGAAATGTGGCGAAAGGAGTGGCAATGTCTCGGTATTGCGCCTCGTGCGGCAAGCTTCTTGCAGATAATGCCAAGTTCTGCACCTCGTGCGGTGCACCCGTTGAGCAAACAGCCGCGAGCGATAGCCAGCCCGCTTTCGAGCAGACCGGTTCCCTCGATACGCCGCAAGCCAAGGCGGACGACCCCCTCGCCTATCGCCCCGACCCCGCCGCAGGCCCCGCGGCCGTCGAGACCACGCAGCGCATACCCGTCGCGAGCGGCTCGTCCCAACAGGAGCCGGCTCCCGCATACGCGCCCGCTTCGCCACAGACCCCCGCCCCCAAAAAGAGCGGCACCGGGCCGCTTATCGCCGTTATCGTTGTGCTGGTGGCAATCATCATCGCCCTGGTCGTTTTCTTTGTGATCAAGCCTTTCGACAACGCCGCCACGCAGACGACTGCCGAGGTAGCTAAGCTGCACCATGACGTCGACGACGATGACCTAAAGCCTCTCGGCGATCCCAACAGCCTGTACGACGATGATGACGATGACGACGAGGATGGCGGCGAAGCAACGCTCTCCGAGCAGAACCTCTACCGCCGACTGAGCGAATACTACGACTTGCTCGAAGATCTCGACAACTACGTCCGTGGCTGCGCGCAGAACTTCAACGGCAGCTATCTGGAAGAGGATCGAACCACCCGTCAAAATCTCGCCGACGTCGCCGAGCGCACGGAGGACACCATCGAGCAGTATTACGACATCGTCGAGGACCTAGACGTCCCGACGAGCTCCAAGAACTACAGCTCCTGGAAGGACATCATCGCCCTGTACGACGACCTGGATCACCGCATTGACGCAATCTGTGATGCCTGGGAGATCAGCCTGAAATACGCCAAGCCTGCGGACCACAAGAATGAGATCGTGGCGCCGCTGTCACGCGACAACGTGGCGGGCACCAATGACAATAAGTACCGCCTAGATTTTGAGAAGCGCTATCCCGGCGCCAAGCCTGTCGAGGTGAAGTAATCCCAACAACTGATCAAATCTTGCGGTGAAATAGGGATTAATTAGGCCTTTTGCCAGCAAAAACAGTCCCTATTTCACCGCAACTTAGAAGTGGGGCCGGGCGCGCATTTGCATTTGCGCGCCCGGCCCCGCCGCGTCTATATGTGCTCGGTTACTTGTCGGCGGCCTTCTTGGTGGTCGTCTTTTTTGCGGTCGTCTTCTTGGCGGCAGTTGCTTTCTTAGCCGTGGTCTTCTTGGCCGCCGTCGCCTTCTTGGCCGTGCTCGCCTTGGTCGTAGTCTTGCGGCCGCGGGCCGGCTTCTTCTCCTTGGTCGGACAGTCCATGTTGACGCAGATACGCCACGGGCCGCGCGCCGTGTTGACCACCACGATGGGGGCGCCGCACTCGGGGCAGGTCTCACCCGTCGCCTCGAGCTTACCGCGCGCCGGTAGAGGATAGCTCACGCCGCAATCGTCATAGTTGGTGCAGCGGATAAAACGCTTGCCGCTCTTCTCGCTCTTGTGCGCGATCAGGTCGCCATGGCGTCCGGCCTCGGCGCACACCTTGCACTCGCCCACCTTAAGGTCGGGCTCGTAGTTGGTGGGGCATGTGGGGTTCACGCAAATCTCGAAGGCCTTCTGGCGGAACGGCTGACACTTAATGCGCGGCGCACCGCACTCGGGACACACGGCGGCCTCGCCCTCGAGCGGGCTCACCTTGACGCCACTCGGCACCGGATAGGTCACGTCGCAGTCGGGCCATCCCATGCAGCCGATAAAGCTGCCGCGGGTCTTGGCGCTCGTCTTCATAACCAGGTCCTTGCCGCACTTGGGACAGGCGCCCACGCGTGCATCGGCCGTGACGGCGTCGCTGATAGCGTCGCCCAGCTCCTGCGTATGCTTGAGCAGCTCGTCGAGCACGCCGGCCAGCAGTGCGCGCGAGTGCGTCACGACATGCTCTTCGGTGTCCTCGCCGCGCTCCACACGGGTCATGTCGCCGTCGAGCTCGCTGGTCATATCGGGGCTCGTGATGCGCGGGGCAAACTGCGTCAGCGCATCGATGATGGCGATGCCCAGCTGACTCGGCTCCACGGGATCGTTTTTGAGGTAGCGCACGGCGTACAGGCGCTCGATGATGCTCGCGCGCGTGGACTTGGTGCCCAAGCCGCGCTTCTCCATCTCCTGCACGAGTTTACCCTGGCTGTAGCGTGCGGGCGGCTCGGTCTGCTTTGCCTCGAGCTTAATGTCGAACACATCAACCGTATCGCCCTGCTCCAGCGGCGGCATCTGCTCGTCGCGCTTGAGTCCGTACGGGTATGCCTCGCGGAAACCCGGGGTCACGAGCACATCGCCCGAAGCCACGAACGGCTCACCGTTCACGTCGAGCTCGAGCTTGGTGTTCTCGATGGTCGCGGGACCCATAAGCGTCGCCAGGAAGCGGCGGGCGATAAGATCGTAGAGTTTGCGTTGGCCGCCATCAAGCGTGGACGGATCGCCCTCGCCCGTGGGGTAGATAGGCGGGTGGTCGGTGGTCTCGACTTTGCCGCGCGTGGGCTTCATGGGGCCGGCGAGCACCTTTTTGCACACGGGCGCCAGCGCCGGGTTGATCTTTGCCAGGTCGCTCACCACGGCGCCCAGATCGAGCGTCGCGGGGTACACGGTGTTGTCGACACGCGGGTAGCTGATGAGGCCCGCCATGTAGAGGGACTCGGCGATGCGCATGGTACGCGCAGGCGAGATGCCCTCGGCTGCGGCGGCAGCCTGCAGCGAGGTAGTCGCAAACGGCGTGGGTGGCTGCTGCTTGCGTGAGCGCTTGGTCACCGCGGCGACGGTTGCCGTCGTAACGCCGTCGACATGGCCGTATGCCGTCTCGGCAGCATCCTTGTCGGTAAAGCGTGCCGTCTTGTGCGCAATCTTAAAGCGGTCGTCCTCGGCAGCACCCTGCGCGGCACCCATACCGCGGATCTGCCAATAGTCCTCGGGCACAAACGCCATGCGCTCGCGCTCGCGCTCGACCACCAGGGCAAGTGTCGGCGTCTGCACGCGGCCGGCGGAACGTACGTTGCCAAAGCCGCCAAACTTGGCGAGCGTCAGATAGCGCGTGAGCACCGCACCCCAAATGAGGTCGATGTGCTGACGGCTCTCGCCGGCGTCGGCCAGGTTCTGGTCGAGCGAGACAAGGTTATCGAAGGCGTGCGTGATCTCGGCCTTGGTAAACGAAGAGTATTGGGCGCGGGCAACCGGCAAGTCGGGCGCAACCTCACGCACCTTGTTGAGGGCGTCCGAACCGATCAGCTCGCCCTCGCGGTCAAAGTCCGTGGCGATGATGACGCTGTCGGACTTTTTAGCGAGGTTCTTGAGCGAACGAATGAGCTCCTTCTCGGCCGGCAGCTTAATGACGGGCGCCCAGGTGAGGTAAGGCAGGCTCTCGAGCTTCCAGCCCTTGATGGAGATGCCATCGGCAAGGAACGGCTTACGCTTGGTGTCATAGGGCGGACGCGCCAGGCCATCGGGCATGTCAGCCGGCAGCATCTCGCCGTCCTCGGTGACCGAATACCAACCCAGCTTTTTATCGAACAGCACGCTGTCGCAAAAATCGGGCGCAAGGATGTGACCGGCAAGACCGATCGTCACGCACTCCTCGCCCTTCCACTCAAAACGGTAGATGGCGGTGTTGTACACCTTGTCCTTTTTAGGCTTACCCGTGGACAGCCGCTCGGCGATCTGACGCGCGGCGTCGTTTTTCTCGGCGATGATGAGCTTCAAAAGAGGCTCCTATCTCGTGTCTCTGCGGCTACGCCCGCCCGTATGGCGGCCGATTTACGCCCTTGCTTGCTCAATCTGCCCGATGAGCCAATCGCACCAGGCATCCATGCCCTCGCCCTTGCGCGCGCTCACGGCAAACCGCGGCGCCTGCGGATTGAGGTCATCGAGTGTCTTAGTATACCTATCCATGTCAAAATCGAAAGCCGGGGCCACGTCGACCTTGTTGAGCAACTGTGCGCCGGCGTGCTGGAAGATGCCCGGGTACTTAATGGGCTTGTCGTCACCCTCGGGCACCGAGAGGATCATGATGGACAGGTTCTCGCCCAGGTCAAAGTCGACCGGGCACACCAGGTTACCCACGTTTTCGATAAAGATGACGTCGATATTTTGAAGACCCACCGCCTGGTCGAACGCGTCAACGGCCTCCATGATCATGTTGCCCTCGAGGTGGCACAGGCCGCCCGTGTTGATCTGGATGGCGGGCATGCCGGCTTCCTTCATGGTGATGGCGTCGACATCCGAGGCAATATCGCCCTCGATGACGGCGCAACGCAGGCCCGCCTTGTCGCGCAGGCGCTCGTTGGTGCCCAGGATCGTGGTGGTCTTGCCCGAACCGGGGCTCGACAAGACGTTGATCACATAGGTGTTTGTCTCTTTAAATCGCTGACGCAACTGATCTGCCAGGCGCTCGTTGCGCGACAGAATCGGCGACGCGATATCAATCGTTTTCTCGGCCATACTCGGCACTCCTTACTTTGGCCCCTTTATACCCCATCACCAGATGGCTAGCGGGCTAATCGTCGGGGGTTTCAATTTCGATACTCGCGATATCGAGCTCGCGGCCGCGCAGTAGGCGCACGTTGGCACCACCACACTGGGGACAGCGACAGTGGAAGCGATCGTGGTCGAAAACCTCGCCGCAGTCCAGACACTCGCTTTGTGGATGGACCTCCTCCACGGCAAGCTCGCAGCCTCGCGTGAGCGGGTCCTCATCGCGAAATGTCTCCCACGCAAAGTCGAGCGCCTCGCGCACAACTTCGGTCATATCCCCGATACGCAGCGTTACCAAAACGGCGCGCGAGGCCCCCGCCCCACGCGCCGCGCGAATCACTGTATCGAGTATGCCGTTGACAATGCCAACCTCGTGCATACCGATTTACTCCTCGTCGTCCTCATCGTCCGAGAACAGGTCCAGACGGCTCACAAACAAGCCCTCCTTGCCCTCGCGCGCGGTAATGACCACGCGGGCAATGGCGAGCGAAATCTCGTAGAGCGAGAGCAGGGCACCATACATGAGGCCCAGCGTAACGGGCGAGCCGTCGGGCGTAATCACAGCCGAGCCCACAAGCAGGCCCACGTACACGTAGCGCCAGGCGCCGCGGAAGGCCGCGTAGGACACGATGTGGAAGACGGACAGGTAGAAGATGATGAGCGGCAGCTCAAACGCCACGCCAAAGCCGATCATAAAGAGCAGCTCCATGTTGACGTAGTTCTCCAGGTCGGGCAGCGCCGTGGCGACGGCCGAGGTCTCGCCGATAAGCCACTCAAAGCCCGCCGGGATGATGATGAAATAGCAGAAGATGGCGCCCAGGAAGAACAGCACCGTCGAGGCGAGCACCGTGGGCACGACCCATTTGCGCTCGTTGGGACGCAGTGCCGGCAGGAAAAATGCCAGAATCTGCCAGATGATCATGGGCGTGCACATGACCACGGCCATCTTGATGGCCAGCGAGAAGCGCAGGCCAAAGCCGCCGAGCGTGGTGGTGATGTAGAACTTACCGTCCGGCACAAAGGAGCGGATGGGGTCTTCCAGGATGTCGAGCACCACGGGCGTGGCGAAATACAGCACGATGGCGGCGGCAAACACCGACACGACCACGATGGTCAGGCGGCGACGGAGCTCGCCCAGGTGATCGAAGAGCGGCATGCGCGCAGGTCCGATAGGCATTACTCATCGCCTCCCTTCGGGGCATCGGCGGTGGCAGCCTCGGCAACGGCCTCGTCCTCGGCCTCGAGCTCGCGGGCGAGCTGGTCGACGACGGCCTTGCGCTTGCGGGGACGACGGGCGTAGAGGTCAGCCGTCGTGGGCTCTGACGGCTCGGGCTCCGGCTCTGCAGCAGGCTCGGCGGCAGCGGCAGGCTCGGCGCCCTCGGCCTCGGACTCCTCAGCAGCACCCTCGCCCTCGGCGGCAGCCTCGCTCGCGGCCTTCTCGGCAGCAAGACGGGCGCGACGCTCGGCAAAGGTCTCCTTCTTGGCGGGCGCTGCCGTCTCGGCGGCATCCTTGTCCGCATCGGAATCGTCATCGACGGCAGTCTTCTTGGGCTTGACCGGTGCCGAAGCGGCCTCACTTACCGGATCGATAATCTCGGACTGAACAACGGCCGTCATCTTTTCCTGCGTCTCGCGGAACTGACGGATGGCACGGCCGATTGTGCGGCCCATCTGCGGGAGCTTATCCGGGCCAAACAGCAAAAAGCCGAAGACCACGATGATCGCGAGCTCACCCTCTCCAATACCAAACACACATACCTCCAAGGCTCGATGTGAGTCGAGCCCGCACCGCGCCATTCGGCCGGAACTCGTCTATTCATTCGGTCAAGTATAGCGCCCGGACGCCAAAACGTCCGAGCGCATCACAAACATATGCCAAACGGCACGCCCTTTTGGGGGCAAAGATTATGCCGCCGTGATCGAAATCTCCTGGTCGACGCCCAGCAGCTGAACCACGCGCATCACCTGGGGCTGCACATTAGTGCAGCTAAAGCGCTTACCGTGGTCGACCGCGTGGTGCGCGGCGCCCACGAGCACGCCAATGCCCGTCGAATCGATGTAGCTCACCTGGGCAAAATCGAGCTCAACGGCCTCAGTGGGCTGCTCGAGCGCCAGGTCAATGGCATTGCGCAGGCTATCGGCGTTAGAGATATCGATCTCGCCGGTTACCTTAATGGTGTAGATCTCCGGTGTGGGGTTGGTGGAAATACCCAAATCCATGCATACGCTCCTTTACGTATCGAAAATGCGGATAGTACTGGGCGCGGACTTGCGGGGCCCTAGGCGTTAGGCGCGCTCGGCACGAGCAAGCTCGGCAGCGACGAGTTTGACGGCCAGCACCAGTACGTCGAGTGCTGCCTCCAGGTCCTCGACCGTGGGATAGCTCGGCGCGATGCGGATGTTGGTGTCGCGCGGATCCTTGCCATAAGGCCAGGTGGCACCAGCCGGCGTAAGCTTGACGCCCAGGTCGGCACAAAGCGCTGCGACCTTTTGGGCCGAGCCCTCGGGACCATCAAAGCTCACAAAGTAGCCGCCGCGGGGATGCGTCCAAGTGGCGCAACCCGTCTCGCCCAGGCCCTCGGTGAGCTTACGCTCAACGGCCTCAAAGCGCGGGCGCAAGAACTCGGCATGCTTTTTCATGTGCTCCTTGACCGCCTCGATGGTGGGAAGGAAACGCACGTGACGCAGCTGGTTGAGCTTGTCGGCGCTGATGAGGCCGGCCTTCAGGCGCTTGGAGAACTCCGCGATAACCGCGGGGCTCGCACCGATAAAGCCGATGCCGGCGCCCGGGAAGGTGATCTTGGACGTCGAGGCAAAGGCCACCACGCGATCCTCGGTGCCCGCCGCGCGAGCGAGGTCGAAGATATTGGCGAGCTCGTCGGTCTCGTCGTACAGGTCGTGCACGCAGTAGGCGTTGTCCCAGAAGATGCGGAAATCGGGCGCGGCCGTGGGCATCTCGACCAGGCGACGCACGGTGTCCTCGCTAAAGGTGATGCCCGTGGGGTTGGAATACTTGGGCACGCACCAGATGCCCTTGATGGAGTCGTCGGCGGCAACCAGGCGCTCGACCTCGTCCATGTCGGGGCCGTTGTCGGTCATCGCGACGGGGACGTTCTCGATGCCCAAGTCGGCGGTGATGCCAAAGTGACGGTCGTAGCCGGGAACAGGGCACAGGAACTTGACTTTCTTGCCGTCGTGCGCGGCCTCGTAAGCCTCCCAAGGGTCGCTACCACATGAACCGCAGCGCCAAAACATGCCGGCGATATCGTGCTCGATCAGAAGGCTCGACGAACCCAGTACGAGCGTCTGCTCGGCAGGGCAACCCAGGAACTCCCCCGCCAGCTTGCGCGCCGAGGGAATGCCCTCAAAGCAACCGTAGTTTGAGCAGTCGACGTTGCCGTCGTGCAGATCGGCATCGGCATTGAGGATATCGAGCATGGGTCGAGAGATGTCCACCTGGGAGGGCGACGGCTTGCCGCGGGCCATGTCGAGCGCCAGGCCCTTGGCCTTGACCTCGGCGACCTCGGCTTTGAGCGCCTCGATGGCGGCATCGAGTTCGGTGGTTTCCATCTTCTGGTAGATCGTCTGCATGGGTGCGACCTTTCGCGAAGCGGGACGTTGCAGTTCGTCTAAGTATAGACCGCCACCGCCGCAACGGCATGAAGCCGTGATAGATTAAGTTCATCGCAATGATTTACGAATCGCCGCGCATGCCGGCGCGGGGCGCCCAAGGAGGCACTATGGAGTACGGATCGTTTCAGGCCGAGGAATTCGGCGACCTGCAGCGCCTGGTCGACGGACTGTTTTACGACCGCCACGCCATCGACCGCCTGGATCTGATCGTACAAGCCGAAATCTTGGACCTGGCGCCCGATCTCATGGAAATCGTCAACCTGCTACCGCCCGGCTATTACGACCGCCAGTCACTTTGCGACCAGCTCAACTCCGCCTTGGCCGCCCACGGCTGGGGCGCCGTCTACGGAACGGTGGAATAAGCCTAGTCATTTAAGAACGTCCCCATTGACTAAAACGCCGCTTGTGATGGTGTCCACAGGCGGCGTTTTCAAACTTGTATATGCTTTTACTTGTCTTTGGGCGCGGGGTGTTTGCAGACCACGCTCATGTAGATCATACCGAGCACGGCAGCGGTGACCGAACCGGCAAGGATGGCGGCCTTGGCAGCCAGAACCTCAAACTGGGCCGTCGGGAAGGCAAGGCCGCTGATGAGGATCGACATGGTGAAGCCGATGCCGCCCAGAATGCCCACACCGGCAATCATGTGCCAGTTGACATTGTGCGGCAGCTCGCAGACCCTGAACTTAACCAGGGCAAACGTCATGCCAAAGATACCGATCGGCTTGCCCAGCAGCATGCCAAAGTACACGCCGAGCGTCACTGGGTCGGTGAGCAGCGTGCTCATGTCCACACCCACTAGGCGAACCTGTGCGTTCACGAACGCAAAGATCGGCAGAATCACAAAGTTGACCGGCGTGGAGATCAGACGCTCCATGCGGATGAGCGGCGGGGTCACGCGGTGCATGACGCGCTCGACCCTGGTGGTCGAGACGGTAAAGTCATGCTGGCCCAAGATGTGCGCCTCGTCGTCGTAGCGGTCATCGAGCAGCGGCAGGCACTCGCCCAACCAATCGGTGAGGCTATCGAGCTTGACGCCGCACTTGGCCGGAATGGTAAAGGCCAGGATGACGCCGGCGAGCGTGGCATGTACACCGCTCTTGAACATGCAGAACCACAACAGCAGGCCCAGTACCGAATACGGGGCGAGGCGGTAATGCTGCGTCTTGTTGAGCCACACGAGCGCGCAGGTCACCAGCGCGGCGGCGCCCAACCAAAACGGATTGGGGCTCTGACCGTAGAAGATGGCGATGGCGGCGATGGAGATGAGGTCATCGGCGATGGCGAGCGTCGAGAAGAACACGCGCACGCCGTTGGGCACGCGGTTGCCCAAAAGCGACAGCACGCCCAGCGCAAAGGCAATATCGGTTGCCATGGGGATGGCCCAACCGTTGCGGGCGCCGGCATGGTTAAAGATCAGGTAGATGCAGGCAGGAACGACGACGCCGCCCACGGCCGCCAGCATGGGAAGCATGGCCTGACGCGGATTCTTGAGCTCGCCGACCGTCATCTCGTACTTAAGCTCAATGCCCACCAACAAAAAGAAAATCGCCATGAGGAAGTCGTTGACGAAAAGCTCAACGGTAAGACCGGCCGTAAGGTTGCCCAGACCCACATACAGCGGGGTCTCCAAAAAGTGATGGATGGCCTCGTAGGCATCGGTATTGGCGCAAATGACGGCGGCGATAGCGGCGAAGACCATGACCGCGGCGGAAATCGTGCCGTTCTCGGCGATGCGCTCCCAAATGTCGTGGCGCTCAAAGCGCTTGCGCTCACGAACGTTGAACAGCTGCTCAGTTGCTGCCATGGGCGGCTCCTTTCACGGGAAAGCTCCCGTCTTAAAAAAGCACGGCCCGCCCAAGTGGCGGCGCCGCGCTCTAACGTATTACGCTTGCATCTAGCCTACCCTGCACGACAAGCACGCAGGCGTGGTCGAAAAGCGGAACCACAGGTTGAACATTATTTGCTCAACGGCGCGGGCACGCCTGTCCAAGAGACGACGCGGCGCATGCACAAAAAACGACCGGAGCGCGGGGCGTCCGCGATCCGGTCGTGGCGTTTGGTCAACTAAACCTAGCAGGCGGCCATGATGGGGGCAGCGACCTGCTTCTTACGGGAGAGGACGCCCGGCATCCAGACGCCGTCGTGCTCGTCGGCAATGCCCAGGCCCTTCTGAGCAGCCTTGGTCTCGCCCTCGAGCAGGACCTGCGAGCCCTCCTCCATGATGTCGGTGATGCACAGGACAATGCCGTCAGCACCCTTCTCGGCGGCGTAGGCGCGCATGGCCTCGCGAATCTCGTCGGTCATGCCGAGTGCGCGGCTCTTGTCGACGGTCTCGTACTGGCCGATGAGCAGCTTCTTGCCGGCGGGCTCGAACATCTTGATGTCGTTGCCGACCATCTCGGCTGCGGTGAAGGAGCCGGACGGGCGGGTGAGGAAGACTTCCATGCCAAACTTGACCGGGTCGACGCCCACCTGCTCGCCGAGCTTGGCGGCGACGGCGCGGTCGACATCGGTGGTGGTGGGGCTCTTGAGCATGAGCGTGTCGGTCATCATGGCCGAGAGCAGCAGCTTGGCCTGGACGTCGGAAAGCTCAACGCCGAGCACGCCGGCGAGCTTGGTGACGATGGTGCAGCTGGAGCCCCAGGGCAGGCAGATGTAGTGCAGCGGGCCGGCGGTCTCAAAGTCGCCGATGCGGTGATGATCGACAACGCCAAAGACCGTGGCGTCCTTAAGGCCGGCGACAGACTGGGCAGACTCGTTGTGGTCGGTGAGGACGACGAGCTGACCGGCCTCGACGGACTCGATCACGCGGGGCTCGGCGACGCCGGCGTCGGCGAGCAGCTTGGCGGACTCGGCCGGAAGCTGACCAAGGGCGCAGGCCTCGTAGGTGTTGCCGGCATACTCAACCTGGTTGAGCAGCTGGGACAGGACGACGGCGCTCATGATGGCGTCGTTATCGGGGTTCTGGTGACCAAAGACAAGAACGTTTGCCATGGATATCCTCCACTTGATATGTGTACTTGGACGTAGCTATGGTAGCACGCCGATGCCGAGCCTTCGCAGACAGAAGGGCCACGGCATATTTTGTGGCAGGCATGGGGGCCAAGGCTGTCCCTTTTGCACCATGTTGGTGCAAAGTAACCTGACCCCCTTGCACCAGCTATTTGCCGGCAGCGCGCAGGGCTACGTAGGCGGCACCGATGATGCCGGCGTCGTTGCCGAGCGAAGCGACCTTAATGGGCGTCTCGCGCGAGGCGGAAAGCGCGTAGCGCTGGAAGTGCTCGCGAACCTTGTCGAGGTAGACATCGGCCGAGGCAGACGCACCGCCGCCGATCAGGAACATCTCGGGGTCGACCACGTTGGCAATAAGCGCCAGGGCACGACCGAGATAATCGGCCATGGTATCGGCCGCGGCCAGCGCGAGCTTGTCTCCCTCGCGGCAGGCCTGGAACACGTCCTTGGAATCGGAGGGGCCGGTGAGCTCGATGGGGTCGACGCCAGCCTTCTTGCACTCGGCAAGGTAGTTGCTCACCACGCCGGTGGCGCTGGAATACTGCTCCAGGTGGCCATGGCCGCCACAGCCGCAGGTGCGCTCCTCGGCCGGGTTCAGGCACATGTGGCCAATCTCGCCGCCGGCACCCACAACGCCCGATACCACGTCGCCGTTAACGATAACGCCGCCGCCCACGCCGGTACCGATGGTGACCATCACCACGTTCTGCACGCCCTTGGCAGAACCGAGCCAGGCCTCGCCCATGGCAGCGGCGTTGGCATCGTTCTCATACTTAACGACCGCATCGGGGCAGTGCTCCTGAATGGCGACCCTCAGCTCGGGCAGGTTAATGGCAATGTTGGCCTTGACCTTGGCATCGCCCGACGCCGGGATGGGGCACGGAACGGCCAGGCCAATGCCTGCCACAAAGGCACGCGGAATCTGCGCCTTGGCGACCACCTGGTCGATAGCCTCGGTCACCGCGGCAAAGCCCGCAGCGTCAACGATGGGAGGCGTGGGCACGCTGGCCTTGGCAAGCAGGTTTCCGTCCTCGTCGAACAGGCCCTCCTTAACCGAAGTGCCGCCGACGTCGATGCCGATGTAGTACTGTTTAGGTTCCATGGGAGCCCACCTTTCTCGTTTAAACATTGCCTGTATGGTACCGCTCCCAAGGCAAAAACCTACCAAAAAGAGACAGGTTTGTTTTGGCAGGTTTTATCTGGGAAAACGCAAATGGCTGCCCAACAGGCCACGCAAGACCATTCCCAAAAAGAAGGGCGCCGGGAGGCGGTGACTCCCGGCGCCCGTCAAAGGGACTATGTTGTCTGCTGGACCGCACGGTCCATCGCGGCGATAACGCCGACTAGGCCTGAAGTGCCTGCAGCTGCTTGTGAACCTCGATGAGCTCCGTCGCCATGACTCGCATGGTCTCGGTACCGGCCATCTGGTCCTCGGCATGCAGCAGAATCAACGGGGCCTCGCCGTTACGCTCGCCGTTGGCCTCCTTCTTCAGAAGCCCCATGTGAACATCGTGACCACCGTTATAGGCCTCGTCGCCCTGCTTGATAAGCTCCTCGGCGGCGTCAAAATCGCCCTCCTTGGCCTTTTGCACGGCATTGATGTACATGCTCTTGGCGGTACCGACGTAGCTGATGATCTCAAAGCAGGTCATCTGCAGTTCGTTCATATCGTCCATGCGGAGCACCTAGCCCATCACGCTGACGCAGTGGTCGATGATGCCGGCAGCGTTCATGCGGCCGTAGTCGACCATGTTGATGACTTCGACCGGAAAACGACCGGCGGCCTCCTTCTCAAAATCGCCCTTGGTGTAGCCGATCTGCGGGCCAAGCAGCAACATGTCGCACTCGTCCAGGTGATCGTGGGCCTCGTTCATGGGACGAGCCTCGACCTCAATATCCAGACCACGGTTCGCAACCTCGGCCTGCATCTTCTGGACCAGCAGGCTCGTGGACATACCGGCATTGCAGCAGAGCATGATCTTCTTCATGGTTTCCTCCTTATAACTGCGCGGCGCGCAGACGACGACTGGTTGTATTCCTTGCGGTTATTGTGCCCGCTCCCCTGTATCTTTACGCAAGGGAGAGAGCCGCGGGCACCGGCACCGCGTACCGGCGCCCGCAAAGGTGAAAGGGACGAACGTTAGGCGTTCTACTCGGCGAGAGCCTCCTGCTTGGCGATTGCCTTCTCGGAAATCTTCATAAAGGGCAGGTAGACGGCCATGCCAATGACAATCTCGAGAGCCTGCCACACGCCGGCGCGCCAGTCAAAGCCCGTAGCGAGCAGGGCATTGATGACGGGAGGCATGGTCCAGGGCACCTGGGCGATGCAGGGGCTGATGATGCCTGCGCAGGTAAGGCCATAGGTGATGCCGATGAACAGATCGGGAAGAAGGACGAACGGGATCATGAGCGGCAGGTTGTACACGATGGGGTAACCGTAGATGACCGGCTCGTTGATGTTGAACAGACCAGGCAGGATAGCCATCTTGGAAACGGTCTCGGAAGCCTTGTTCTTGGAGAACAGGAGCGTGTCGAGCAGAAGCATGAGGGTGCAGCCCGAGCCGCCGATGAGGGCGAAGCTGTTAACGATCTGCATGTTCATGTAGTGATCGGGCTGGATGGTGCCACCGGCGGCAAAGGTAGCCATGTTGTCGACGATGAGCATGGTCAGGATCGGCTCGACGGTAGCGCCAGAGATGGTGGACTGGTGAATACCGACGCAGAACAGCAGGTTAGCAAGGGTGTAGATGAGGATAACAGCCCACGGACCGGCGTTCATGATGCTCTTGAGCGGGTTGGAGATGCACGTGGAGATGATGGTGCACAGATCGGTGCCGGCGCACACGGCGAGCAGGGCTGCGGCAAGAGCGAAGACCGCGAGGTTGAGCAGCATCGGGATCATGACGTTGAAGGAGTTGGAGACCGCGGGAGGCACGCCCTCGCCCAGCTTAACCTTGAGCTTCTCGACGCCAGAAATCTTGATGAAGAGCGAGACGGAAAGCAGGGCGATGATAATAGCCGAGAACAGACCGTTGGTGCCGGTGTTGGCAGTCGAAAGGGCGCCCGTGACCTCGGCGGAGGTGATCTTGTCGGTGAGCAGCGGGCTCGTGGCGGCAAGCGAGGCGGTGATCTGCTGCGGCATCATGATGACGAAAGCAGAGATAGCGACGACCACGCAAGCGAGCGGGTTATCGAAACGCTTGTTCTTAGCGAGGCTGTAGCCAATCAATCCGGCCAAGATAATGGCAGAGACGTTGAGGGTGCCCAGCGTAATTGCCGAACCCCACGTCTGAAGGTTGGCAAGGCCCGCCGCATCGAGCGGGAACAGAGGGAACACGACGTTGTTAATAAGAACCGCGATACCCGCAAGGATATAGAGCGGCGTGATGGTCGCGAAGGCGTCACGCAGGGAACGCAGGTGAACCTGGTTTCCCACCTTCGCAGAGACCTCGGCAAACTTGTCGAGGAAGCTCTTTCCGTTGTCACTGGCCATGATTGCTCCTAACTTTCAAATCCGGCCTTTTCCTATGCGCACGGTGGTCTGTCGCCCTCTGCCACCAGATGTGCCATGTGTTGCGCGCAGCGGCGCGCGGTCTGGGCGTTCGCCCGTTCGCTAATCAACCACGTGAGTCGTGGCGACCTGCTTGAGCCAAGCTGCCGACTTCTTAAGGCGGCGCTTGTAGCCGTCCATAAGGTCGACCTCGACAAAACCGTAACGGTTCTTAAAGGCATTCGCCCAAGACCAGTTATCGATGACGGCCCAATAATGGTATCCACGACACTTGGCGCCCTCGGCAATTGCCTTGGCAACCCACTCCAGGTGCTGGCGTACAAAGTCGACGCGGTAGTCATCCTGGATGGTTCCTTCGGCGTCTCGGTTCTTGTATTCGTCCATGATGCCGATGCCGTTCTCGGAAACGAACCACTCAAGATCGGGGTAGTTCTTAGCGCAGTCCATGCCAAAGTCGTAGAGGCCCTGCGGGTAGATCTCCCAGCCGCGGCTCTCGTTCATAACGGCGTCGGGCCACACGTACTCGTCGGCAAAGTGCGGCAGACCGTACTGGTCGATCTTGCTCGCCGGCGCCTGAACGCGCGTGGGGTGGTAGTAGTTGCAACCGAGCCAGTCGACAACACCCTGCTTAAGAATCTCTTGGTCGCCGGCACGGAACGGAAGCTTAACGCCGCCCTCGGCCAGGCTGTCGAGCACGTCGGCGGGAAGCTCGCCCTTGGTAATGAGGTCGAGCCACCAGCGGTTGTTGATGCCGCTGGTCATACGCACGGCCTCGAGGTCCGCCTCGCTGGGGTTCTCCTTGGTGTAGACCGGGGTAAAGCAGTTGATCATGCCGATCTTGGCATCGCTGCGAACGGCGCCCTCGTCATAGGCGCGACGGTAGTTGGCCACGGCCAGCGCATGTGCCAGCGAGATGTGATACTGCACGGTGCGAGCGCGGCTAAAGTCGTGGAGCTGCGGGAACCACACGCCCTCCTGATAGCGCTGCTCGGGCTCGACGATGGGCTCGTTAAAGGTGAACCAGTACTTGATCTCCTGGCCAAACTCGTGGAAGGCGACGTCGGCGTAATGTGCGTAAGCCTCGACAACCTCACGGCTCTCCCAGCCGCCACGGTTAAAAAGGTAGGTGGGCATGTCAAAGTGGTACAAGTTGACAAACGGCTCCAGGCCGGCTTCGCGAGAGGCGCGGAACAACTCGTGATACCACGCGGCGCCCTCCTCATTAAGGTTGCCGTCGGCATCGAGCAGACGGCTCCACTGGATGGAAGTGCGATAGGTATCCAGGCCCAAGTCCTTCAAAATGCGAAGGTCTTCCTGGTACTTGGCCATAAAGTCATTGCCGGCGTAAGAGCCAACGCAGTTGTAGAACGAGCCCAGATCCTGGATGGACCAGGTGTCCCACAGGTTCTCGAGCTTGCCGCCCTGGTTCCACTGACCCTCAGTCTGCGGGCCGGACATAGCAGCGCCAAAGAAGAAGTCGTTGGGCAGCTGATACTGTGCCATCAAAGTCCTCGCTTTCGTGTTCTAGAGCTTCCGGTTGGAGACGGGTTTGCTTTGGCAGGTTATCCGGCGCGGGCGCGCACCGGTCATACCGATATCCAACCCGCCAAAACAAAACCGTCCCCAAACGGTCGATCCTGTTCTGCGGAAAGATTCCGTTCGTTGCTTAAACTATAGCGCTCTGATTCTAAAAGTAAAGCGTCTTTTTCTTTTTTCTTTCTCGAGCTTCTTAGATAAAGGTTATATGGGTGCCTTGTTAAGGGTTATACTTACTTGCGTATTGATATATGTCGGAAAGGAGGTTCAATGATTCCCAAATACGAGGCGATAGCTGCAGATATTCGTCGAAGCATCGAGGATGGCACTCTTAAACCGGGCGACAAGCTTCCCACCGTCGTTGAGTTCTGCGAGCTCTATAGCGTTTCCAAAATCACCGTCAAACGAGCTATCGAGCAAATCACCGAGGAAGGTCTTATTACCAGCCGACGCGGATCGGGTACCTACGTTAAGGACACGGCGGGACTTCCCGGTCAGGCGTTTTTCCAGGGCAAAAACGACCGTGCCCAGGGCTTTTCGTATGAGCACCGCGGGGAGAAGGTGACCTCGGTGGTCTACGATTTCTCGATTGTTAATCCACCAGCGGACATCGCAGCCCAGCTGGGAATTGCCGAGGATGACTTTGCCTATCACATCGTGCGCGTGCGTCAGGCCGATGAGAAGCCCATCGTTATCGAGTACACCTACATGCCCCTCGAGCTGATTCCAGGCCTTAAAAAGAAGGACCTGTACGGATCGGTCTACCACTTCATCCGCGAGCAATGTGGGCTGAAGATTTCGAGCTTCCACCGTACCATTCGCGCCGTGGCAGCAACCGAGGAAGAAGCCGAGCGCTTGGACACCAAGCCTGGCTCTCCCCTGCTCGAGCTCACCCAGATTGGCTTTTTGGACAGCGGCGCCGCCTTTGAGTATTCGGTCTCGCGCAACGTTGGCGACCGCTTTGAGTTGCACAACGTAACGTTGGCATAGGTTTTTGTAGTCATCCGGGCGCTCGCTTTGAGCTGTTTTGTGCAGCGCCCGCGCAACACAATGGGGGTATGAACATGTCCGATTTGATTAAGCTGACGCCGATCTTCCACGAGAAGATCTGGGGCGGTCGCCAGCTCGAAACCGTATTTGGCTACGACATTCCCGATGGACCCATCGGTGAGTGCTGGGCCATCTCGGCCCACCCCAACGGCGACTGCCAGATTGCGGAAGGCCCGTATGCAGGCCACACGCTGTCGTGGCTGTGGGCCGAGCACCGCGAGCTCTTTGGCAACTGCGAGGGCAAGGAGTTCCCACTGCTCATTAAGATTCTGGACGCCAAGGACGACCTTTCGATCCAGATTCATCCCAACGACGAGTACGCCGCCAAGCACGAGAACGGCAGCCTGGGCAAAACCGAGTGCTGGTATGTGCTGGACTGCGAGCCCGGTGCCACGATCATTGTCGGCCAGCGCGCGCACGACCGCGCCGAGGCCGCGCAGATGATCGAGGACGGCCGCTGGGACGACATGCTCAACGTACTGCCGATCCACAAGGGCGACTTTTTCCAGATTGATTCCGGTACCGTGCACGCCATCAAGACCGGCACGCTCATTTTGGAGACGCAGCAGTCGAGCGACGTGACGTATCGCCTGTACGACTACGACCGTCCCGGCACCGACGGCAAGCTGCGCCCACTGCACATTGAGCAGAGCCTCGACTGCATCGACTTTGATGCCCAGGCTCCGACCGACGGCACGGTGACCGCGCCCGAGGTGAACGGCGTGACCGAGCTCGAGTCTAACTCCTGCTACACCGTCGATCGCGTGCGCGTCGACGGCAGCAAAACCCTCGACCAGCGCTGGCCCTTCATGTGTCTGTCGGTCATCGACGGCGAAGGCACCGTCTGCGGCGACCCCGTCCACAAGGGAAGCCACCTGCTGGCCCCGAGCACCGTCAGCTCCATCGACCTCGAAGGCAAGATGGAACTGATCATCAGCCACCTGTAGGCCACCGGTCCCCAAGCGCTCGCCGGGACGGGGCGCGGGGTTTGGTCGCCTGCTCGGACAGTCCTGCTCGCACGGAGAGCACATTAAGTGCTCTCCGGCTCGTGCGGAACTCGCGATCGACCAAACCCCGCATCCCATCCCGGCGAGCCTCCGACTAGCAACAACAATCAAAAACGCAACAAGGGGCTCCCCCGTTCTTTAACGGGGGAGCCCCTTGCCATGTCTAAGTATTCAGCCCACCCGGCTCTCCAGATCAAAAAGCGAACGAGCAAAGCGACGTTCGCAAGCAGCGTTACCCAAGGACCTGGGCGGGCGTATGGGGCAACATCGATCGCGAGTTCCGCACGCAAAGGAGAGCACTTAATGTGCTCTCCGTCTTGCGCAGGACTGCCCGAGCAGGCGATGTTGCCCCATACGCCCGCCCAGATCCGCCGGGATCACGACAGCTTGACGATCGGTGCAAAACCCTTCATCAGCTTTTTGGTCTGGCCGGTCTTTTCGAATTGGACCTCGATCATGTCTCCGGCGACCGAGATCACGGTACCCGTGCCAAAGGTCTTGTGGCTCACGGTATCGCCCGCGGCAAAGTCCTGCGATGCGCTGGCACGATCGACCTTGCGCTCCACCGTCGGGGACACCTTGGACGACGGCTTTTTGGCTCGCGGCGCGCCCGAGCCAAAGGTCGAGGCAACACGGCCGGCGTCGGGCGAGACCCCACGATGGCGCTCGGTCCCGTAGCTGCTGCCGCCAAAGAAATCGTCAAAGCTCGATCCACCGCGCGAACCGGAACCGCCGGTCGAGCGCGTATGCGAGCCAAACACCTTGCCGCCATACATATCCGAACCCATGCCCGAGCCAAAGGTGCCGTGACGGTCGCCGCGCTTCTCCCAGCCCGTGCCTTCAAAACCGGCAGAACCGATACCGCTAAACTCGATATCCTCAAACGGAATCTCATTGAGGAAGCGCGAGCGCGGGTTGGCAGAGGTCGAGCCGTAGGTGCGACGCGTGGCCGCATAGGTCAGGAACAGGCGCTTGCGGGCGCGCGTGATGGCGACGTAGGCCAGGCGACGCTCCTCCTCAAGCTTACCCGGGTCATCGCTGCCGCCAAAGTCGTGCACGTGCGGGAAGATGCCCTCCTCCATGCCGGCCACGAACACCGCCGGGAACTCCAGGCCCTTGGCGGAGTGGATGGTCATCATGGTGATGGCATGCGTCTCGCCGGCCAGGGAATCCAAGTCGGAGCGCAGGGCCAGCCACTCCATGAGTGCCGGCAGCGCCTTACAGGTGAGCGGACCGTAGGTGCGCTCAATCTCGTCGGCATGCACGGCACCCGCCGGCATCTCCGTCGGCGCGGCATACGCGTTGCCCGCGATGGCAGCAGCCAGGGCATCCTGCGGAGACAGCGCCGGAGCAGCCAGACTATCGAGCGGATTGGAGCCCGCGGCATCGCGCGCGCCGACGAGTGCCTCAAACGAGGATGCCGGGGCAGATGGCCCCGGTTCGGGCGCAGGCGCGCTCACCACGACGGGCTCGGGCTCGGCGCCGGCAGGCACGTCGGCAACACCGGCTGCGCGCAGCTCTTCCAAGCTCTCGAGCGTACCCTCGATGTCCTCGTGCGTCTCCTCAAATTCGGCAGCGACGCCCAGAAATTCCTGGATGTTCTCGGCGCGGCTCTCGGACTCCATGGTGCCCTCGGCGCGGAAAGCCTGCAGTAGGCCCGTCTTATCGACAATCATCTCGACAACGTCCTTGAGCTCGCCGTCCATGCGGCGACCCTCGCGCACCAGCGACACAAAGCTCGACAGGCCGTTGCGCACCTTGGCGCTAAACATGCCGGTTTCGGCACACGCGATCTCGCAAGCCTGGAAGAACGAGCAGCGGTTGTCGCGCGCCAGCTGCTCGATCTTTTGGATCGAGGTGGAACCGATGCCGCGGCGCGGTGTGTTGATGACGCGCTTGACGCTCATCTCGTCGGCCGGGTTCACGATCATCTTAAGGTAGGCCATGACGTCGCGGATCTCGGCACGGTCGAAGAATCGCGTGCCGCCCACGATCTTGTAGGGCACGCCCGCGCGCAGGAACATATCTTCGAGGATACGCGACTGGGCGTTGGTGCGATAGAACACGGCGATGTCGTCGTAGCTCGTGCCTTTGGCATGCAGTTTCTCGATCTCGCCGGCAATCCAGCGACCCTCGTCGCGTTCGTCGCTCGCCTGGAAGGCCTGGATCTTCTCGCCATCGCCCTCGGCCGTAAACAGGCGCTTGTCCTTGCGCTGCGAGTTGTGGCGCACCACGGCGTTGGCGGCGCTCAGGATGTGACCCGTAGAGCGATAGTTCTGCTCCAGCTTGACGGTCTTGCAGTTTTTAAAGTCCTTCTCAAAGTCCAGGATGTTGGTGATGTCGGCGCCACGCCAGCTGTAAATGGACTGGTCATCGTCGCCCACGACCATGAGGTTTTGGTACTTAGCGGCCAGCAGGTTGGCGATTTCGTACTGGACGTGGTTGGTGTCCTGATACTCGTCGACGCTAATGTAGCGGAAGCGCTCTTGGTACTTATCGAGCACCTCGGGACGGGTGCGCAGCAGCTCGAGCGCGCGCACGAGCAGGTCGTCAAAGTCCATCGCATTGGCGGCGCGCAGGCGGCGCTCCAGCTCTAGGTAGACCTGCGCGGCCTTTTTGTCGTTGGGGCTATCGGCGCTCTTGAGCATGTCCTCGGGGCCGATCATGGCGTTTTTGGCCGAGCTAATCTTGCTGCGGATCATGTTGATGGGGAACTGCTTTTGCTCGATGCCGAGCGCCTGCATAATGTCGCGCACCATGCGCTTTGAGTCATCGTCATCGTAGATGGTGAACTGGCCGGTGTAGCCCAACAGGTCGGCGTCCTCGCGCAGCATGCGCACGCACATAGCATGGAAGGTGCACACCCACATGCCACGGGTGCCGCTGGGAATGAGTGCCGCCAGACGCTCGCGCATCTCTGCCGCGGCCTTGTTGGTAAACGTAATGGCAAGAACCTGCCAAGGCTTAACACCCAGGTCGCCGAGCATATGTGCGATGCGGAAGGTCAAGACGCGGGTCTTGCCCGAGCCGGCGCCGGCGAGCACCAGCAACGGGCCCTCGGTGGACAGGACCGCCTCGCGCTGGGCGGGATTAAGGCTGTCGATGTCGACGAGCGGTTTGGCGGGCTTGGGCGCCGGCGCGGGAGCGTCGTAGATGTCGAGCGGAACGAGCTCGGGCTCCGGCGCAGCGGGGGCGGTGTATGCATCGAGCGGCACGGGTTCCGGCGCGGGCGGTACGGGTACCGCGGCGTTCTTTTCCCAGGGCAGGGGCTGGGTCATGGGCGACTCCTCATCTGACGGACGGCGCGCCTGCGGGCGGCGCCATAGTTTGAGCCGTACCAGTATACCGAGCCGCGCGGACACCGACGCAAATCACACCACGACTCCGTGCGCCACCGTCAGGCCCGCCCCAGCGAATTTGGTGCATTGGGGTCAGGTTGCTTTGCACCAATCTATTGACAATCACGAAACCGCCGATGTCATGGCAGCAGCAGCGAGCGGCGGCCAGGGCGAACAAATTGGCATGAAAAGAGGGCGGCATAGACCTTTTGGTCATGCCACCCTCTTTGAATAACAAGTTGTCGCCCTGGCCGCCGCGCAGCGTCAACCAAGTTACAGGCCGAGCATAGGCTCCAGAACGAAGAAGTATGCGAGCACTACGATGCCCAGGATGATGCGGTAAACACCGAAGCACTTAAAGTCGTGACGGCGGACGAAGCCCATGAGCCACTTGATGGCGATGAGCGAAACCACAAAGGCCACAACGCAGCCCACGCCCAAGATAGCGACCTCGTTGGCGCCGAACGTGCCGCCCTTGATGAAGTACTTGACCAGCTTGAGCGCACTTGCGCCAAACATAACGGGAATAGCCAGGAAGAACGTAAACTTGGACGCCACCGAACGCGTGCAGCCCAAAAGCAGGCCACCGATGATGGTAGAACCGGAACGAGACGTACCAGGCACCAGCGAAAGCACCTGGAAGCAGCCGATACCCAGCGCAGTCTTCCA
Source organism: Collinsella sp. CLA-ER-H7 (assembly GCF_040092345.1). Classification (NCBI taxonomy): domain Bacteria; kingdom Bacillati; phylum Actinomycetota; class Coriobacteriia; order Coriobacteriales; family Coriobacteriaceae; genus Collinsella; species Collinsella sp. CLA-ER-H7. The sequence goes on from NZ_JBBNLT010000010.1 coordinate 64,048, forward strand.
GCTCAGGTCCTCGAGCGTGGCGATGGAGCCAAAGTCCAGATTCTCGTCATCGTCCTCATCCTCAGCGGTAGCCGCGGCGGGCGCCGCAAAGTGCGCACCGGCGGGACGTCCGCCCGCCACCACAGCACGCGAACCAAACGAACCGGCAACGGCCATTTCCTCGCGCTTGCTCGCGCGCCAGTTCTCAATCACGATAAACAGTACGCCATACACAATGAGCGCCAGCGCCACGACGGGAGCATTGTAGAAATGCTCCTCCATCCAGTCGTTGAGCGGCAGACCGATCGCCGCGGCGGGAATGCAGCCGAGCACAATCTTGCCCCACAGTACCCAGGTGTCGCGACGGCCCTCCTTGCCCTTGCTGGGCGAGAACGGGTTGAGCTCATGGAAGAACAGGACGCAGACGGCCAAAATGGCGCCAAGCTGAATCACGACCAGGAACATATTCCAGAACGTCTCGCTCACGTTCATCTTGACGAACTCGTCCACCAAGATCATGTGACCGGTCGACGAAACGGGCAGCCATTCGGTGATGCCCTCGACCAGGCCCATGAAGGCAGATTTTAGAAGCTCGATGATATCCAAAGGGACCCCCTCGTTAGACACCCGCCGATATTGTTCTGCGGACGGTGCGGGCGATGTCCCATTATCAACCGTTGGCGGCGCGCCTGTGCCTACCCTTACCAAAAAACTCGCCCGTTCACAGAATTGCGAGCGGTCAAACCGAAATCCTTGGGTATAACTGCAACAAGATAAAGTGTCCGGCGGCCAACGCGCCCGCGCCCGCCCGACGCACGAGCCCCGCGCCCGTGCGATAGACCAAGGAGGAAACCATGAACGAGGGCTATGCCAAGGTATTTGTTTCACTCGACGGTACTGAGCAGCAGGATTTTGTGCTCGCACGCGCCATCAAGGTCGCCGCGAACAACGGCGCTAAGCTGATCATCGGCCACGTTATCGACTCCACGGCGCTCGAGAGCGCCGGTTCCTATCCGGTCGATCTGGTCAACGGCCTAGAGGAGGCATTTAAGAACTCCATCGCCAAGCAGCTCGAAGAGGCCAAGGCCAATCCCGACATTCCCGAGGTCGAGGTCATGATTCGCGCCGGCCGCATTCGCGAGACGCTCAAGGACGAGATGCTCGACGTGGTTAAGCCCGACCTGGTGCTCTGCGGCGCACGCGGCCTGTCCTCGATCAAGTATGCGCTCCTGGGCTCGATTTCGACGTTCCTGCTACGCAATACGGACTGCGACATCTTGGTCGTGAAGTAGCGTTGCTCCCACCGGCCGCGGGGCCTGCGGGGTTTCCACGGGCACGTCCTCGCCGCGTTGCGGCTGCGGGATGTGCCCGTGGAAACCCCTCCCGGCCCCGCGGCCTTCGCAGCCTTACTTCAACGAGTTGTCTGATAGAAAAATGGTGTGCCGCCCCGTTTGGGGCGGCACGTTTTGTTTGGACGGGCGTTTGCCGTGTGCGTTACTCGAAGTATTGGAACTTGTTGGTTGAGAAGGCGAATGTTACGACGAAGCCTTTGCCGGAGTCGGATGCCGCGGTAACATCGATGCCCATCTTGGAGCACAGGCGCGCCACCAGGTAGAGGCCAATACCTGTTGCACGTTTGGTGGTGCGGCCGTTGTCGCCGGTAAAGCCCTTCTCGAACACGCGCGGCAGGTCGGCCGCGCTCACGCCGCAGCCGTTGTCCGCGACGGTGAGCTCGATGCGTTCGCTCGCCAGGCCCTCGTCCAGCAACGCGCCCGAAAACACGATCTTCGCGCCGTCCTCGCGCGCATATTTAATACTGTTCTGAATAAGCTGGCCCAGAATAAACTCGAGCCACTTCTCGTCGGTAAAGACCTCGAAGTCGAGGTTCTCGCACACCGGGGCCACGTGCGCCGCGATGAGCTCGCGCGCGTTGGCTTTAATCGCGCCCGTCACCAAGGTCTTGAGATCCCAGCGGCGAATCAGGTAGTCCCGCTCCACGACTTCCGAGCGCGCGTAGTACAGCGCCTGGTCGATATAGCGCTCCACGCGAGTCAGCTCACGGCCCAGGTCATCCACGCGCGACAGGTCGTCTTCGCTGCCATCCAGGTTTTCCAAAATCAGGTGAGCCGCCGCCAGGGGCAGCTTGGCCTCGTGGACCCAGCTCTCGATATAGTCGCGATAGTCATCGGTCTGACGCCGGCCTTCGGCAACCTCGTCGCAAGCGGCTTTGCCCACCCGGCGCAAGACCTCGTACTCGAGCTCGCCCTCGGCATAGGTCGGGCATTGCACCATCTCCTGCACCCATGCGGGACTCTCGAGCTCCTCTGCCGCACGCTCCAGCTGGCGCAGAAAACGGCGACGGCGCGCGTATTCGATCACGATGCCGAGCATACCAAAGATAAAGGACACGCCGACCGCCACGACCACGATGGATGCCGAAGCACCGGCGACCGTCAGCACAAAGCAGCTCAGCAGCACGCCGCACGTCCACACGGCGACGGGAAGCAGCGCATCTTTAAAGAACTTGCCAAACGACATAGCCGGCCCCTAGACCGAATAGCCTTGGCCGCGATGCGTAGTCAAATACCCCTTGATGCCGATTTTTTCGAGCGTGGTGCGCAGGCGGTTGATGTTGACGGTGAGCGTATTGTCGTCCACGAAGGCGTCGGAGTCCCACAGATCCTGCATGATAGCCGAGCGCGAAACGATCTTGCCCGCGCGGCTCAGAAGCAGCGAGAGGATACGCAGCTCGTTTTTGGTAAGCTCGGTGCTGGTGCCGGTTGCCGTGTTGGTGACCGTAGAGCGGGCGAGGTCGAGCTCCAGTCCCTTGTGGACGAGTGTGCTGCGCTCGCCTGCCGCCGTGGTGCGGCGCAGCAGGGCATTGATGCGGGCCACGAGCACGCGCGCGCTGTAGGGCTTGGGAACAAAGTCGTCCGCGCCGAGCGTCATGGCCATGACCTCGTCGATCTCGGTCGTGCGCGACGTGAGGACGATGATGGGGACCTCGGATTCGCGGCGAACCTCGTGGCAGATATGCTGGCCGTCCTTGACGGGAAGCGTGAGGTCGAGCAGCACCAGGTCGGGCGCGGCGGCGAGAATATCGCGCGAGACATGCTCAAACGATTCGCAGGCCTCGATTTCAAACCCGGCGCGGGCAAGGATGTCGATAAGCTCACGACGAATGGGCTCGTCGTCCTCAACGACATAGATCAGCGCCATGTGTCCTCCCATTTCGCGTAACTTGCACCTTTCACACCATTATGCCCACAGCGTCGCGAGTACACGCCTCGCGCGGTGCCAGGTGACAGAACTGTTCGCGAGCGGGGCCGTTTTGTCCGCCTCGCACTCGCAGCGGTGGCGGGGACCAAAATGATTCTTTAATCCCCGTCCCAGAAACATCATTTAGCGGCGGGCACGGAGCTTTTCGTAGCCTTCGGCGAAGAAGGCGACCGTGGCGGCGTCGGAGTCGGCGGCGTCGGAGTCGGCGGCGGCAACCACACCGTGCTCGTCGCTCACCAGGAACAGGGCACCCTTGAGCTGCGCGGGAATATCTACGCGCGTGACCGGGATGCCCTTGGTCTGGGCCAGCTGCTCAATGAGCGTCGCCGTGCCGCACAGGCACTCGTCCTCCGGCGCCACAAAGGCCAGCTCACCGTCGTTGACGGCAGCGAGCAGCTCAGGCGCCACGCCGGTCTCGTCGGCCTCGGAGCGGGCCTCGGCGGAGCGGGCACGCAGCGCCTTGGCCGAGGTGTCAGCCAGCGGCTCGTACTCCCCCACCGTCATGGCGGCATTGCCGTTGACATCGATCACCAGCATGAGCACGCCGTCGTGCGCAGTGTAATCGCCCTCGGCAAGCGACCACTCAACGTGCTGCTTGGCCCAGCTGAGCATGTTATGGGTAAGCGGCTCGCCCTGCACCAGGCGCTCGGACAGTGCGCGAATGTGGCGGTTGAGCATGGGCACCTTTTTGTTGGACATGCGCCAACGGCAGACAAGCGCGGGCTTGTCGAGCGTAAACTTCTCGACCGCCTCCTGATTGGCGCAAAAGTCCTCGTACGCACGCTGATCCTCGGCATTGCCAAACAGCTCGGCATCATCAATCTGGGGCATGGTCATACCTTTCGTGTTAGTCATTCCGTCCTCTTATACCAAAAAGACGGCCCTCCAAACGGAGCGACCGTCTTTTGCAGAGATTATTTTGTTTCGGGGCGAAACTTAGTGCCTAAAGTGGCGGGCGCCGGTAAAGACCATAGCAATATTGTGCTCGTTGCAGGCCTGGATGCTTTCGTCGTCGCGCTTGGAGCCGCCGGGCTGGATGATGCAAGTCACACCGTGCTCGGCAAGCACGTCGACGTTGTCGCGGAACGGGAAGAACGCGTCGCTTGCGCAGGCAAAGCCGCCCTTCTCCACGCCCTCGCGCTCGCAGAAGTCCTCGGCGCGCTCGCAGGCCAGCAGCGCAGAATCCACCCGGTTAGGCTGACCCGGGCCCATGCCAATGCCGGCCTTGCCCTTGGAGACCAGGATGGCGTTGGACTTAACGCCCTTGCAGACCTTCCAGGCAAACTCGAGCTCGGCCATCTCGGCATCGGTGGGCTTGCGGTCGGTGGGGAACGTAAAGGTCGCGGGATCCTCGGTCACGTGGTCGACCTCCTGCACCAGCATACCGCCGTCGACGGAGCGCAGCTCCACCTGGGCGCCGTGGTCCACGCCGCCGGTTGCCAACACGCGTAGGTTGGGGCGCTTGGCCATGCGCTCGAGCGCCTCGTCGGTGTAGCTCGGGGCGATGATAACCTCGACGAACTGCTTGTTCTGATCGGCAAAGTGCTCGACCAGCTCATAGGGAACCTCGCGGTTGCAGGCGATGATGCCGCCAAAGGCGCTCTTGGGATCGCAGGCGAAGGCGCGGTCGTAGGCGGCCGTAATGTCCTCGGCAACGGCGGAACCGCAGGGGTTCTGGTGCTTGAGGATTACGCAGGCCGGCTCGTCGAACTCGCGGACCAGGTTCCAGGCGGCGTCGGCATCCAGATAGTTGTTGTAGCTGAGCGGCTTGCCCTGGATCTGCTCGGAGCCCACGAGCGGGAACTGCGAGCTCGCGGTGTTCTCGCAGCCCTCGGCAAAGCGGTAGACCGTAGCCTTCTGCTGAGGATTCTCGCCATAGCGCAGGTCGTCGACCTTCTCCAGCGAGATCTCGAGCTTGGCAGAGGTGTCCGCCACGTCGCTTGCCTGGGCGGCAAGCCAACGGGAGATAGCCGTGTCGTAGGCGGCGGTGGTCTGGTAGACCTTCACCTGCAGGCGACGACGGGTGGAAAGCGTGGTGCAGCCACCGGTCTCGTGCATCTCGGCCAGGACGGCATCATAGTCGGCCGGGTCGGAGATGACGGTAACGCTTGCGGCGTTCTTGGCAGCAGAGCGCAGCATAGAGGGGCCACCGATGTCGATGTGCTCGATAGCGTCCGCGAAGGTGACCTCGGGGTTGGCAACGGTCTTCTCGAACTCGTACAGGTTGACGACGACCAGGTCGATCAACTTAATGCCGTGCTGAGCCGCCTCCTGCATGTGCTGCTCGGAATCGCGGCGGGCCAGCAGCGCGCCATGAACCTTGGGGTGCAGGGTCTTAACGCGGCCGTCCATCATCTCGGGATAGCCCGTGAACTCCTCGATGGGGGTTACGGGAATGCCCGCGTCCTCGATGGCACGAGCCGTGCCGCCCGTAGAGATGATCTCGACGCCAAAGTCGTCAACCAGCGTCCGTGCGAAATCGACGACGCCCGTCTTATCGGTAACCGAGATCAACGCGCGTGCGATCTTCACATCAGATCCCATGCAGTCCTCCTGTCTGGTACGCCGCCGTGCTCTGTGAGTCGGTGATACGTCGATCTGCAGCGCTCGCGCAGCGGCATTGAAAATACTGATTTAATGTAGCGCATCGAGCGCATCGATGCACCCCGCAACGGGCGCATGTGCAGAAAAAGTTTGCGAGCGGAGGGGATGGGCATGGCACCGGGCACGGTGAGTTCATGGAACACAGGGGCACCATAATTAGATGCCAATGGCGTGGTAGAACTGTGCTCGATATGCATCCGCAAAAGAAAGAGGCACCATGGTCTCGCGGGTTCTCTACCGACCGTTTGATACCGAAGACTTCGACGCCATCGCGCTGATTCTGCAGCAGCTTTGGCATAACAATTCGGATAATGATGAGTACAACCGCCTTGAGGCCGCGTGCGACCTCGCCTATTGCCTTTCGTCGTCGACGTTTTCACAGGTTGCCGTAATCGACGGTCAGGCGCGTGGCATTTCGCTCGCGCGTGCGGGACAGAGCTCCGGCGCCACTATCAACGAGCATTGGATGGATACCGAACGCGCGCTGCTATCGCAGATGCGTGAGCTAGAGCCCGATGCGTGCGCCGAGTATCTCTCGTTTGTGCGCGCAACCATCCGAACCAACAACCGCCTGCTCGAGAGCAGCCCGTTGCCGCACGACAACGAGGTCACGCTGCTTGCCGTGGATCGCGATGTCCATGGCCTGGGCGTTGGCACGGTTCTGCTCGATGCCGCCGTCTCGCACCTGTCCTCGCTTGGAGCGACGAGGGCGCACCTGTACACCGACTCCAACTGCTCGTGGAAGTTCTACGAGCTGCACGGCTTTAAGCGCACGGCCACGCACCGCGCCAACCGCGAAGAGCGCCGTCACGACATGCCGCGCGAAAGCTTCCTCTACGAACTCGATCTAACAGCCTAAACCCAGCAGCCATACCTAGTCATTTAGGGATGTTCCCAGTGATTAGTCGTTGGGGACAGCCTTCGTAGGTAGCGCATAAAAATGGGATGGATCCGTCGGCAGTCGCCGGAGAAGATCCATCCCAAAAATCAGAGCGCGCTAGAACGTTCCGCCGCCGCCTCCGCCGACGCCGCCGCCTCCGCCGCCAGAGAAGCCGCCGCCTCCGCCGCCGCCCGAGCTGTCGGAGCTCGACGCCAGCTCACGGATACTCTCGTGATACACGTCATCGAACGAATCGAGCGGAGACTCGATACCGTAATGATGGTAGTACCACCAGTAGCAGGGGTAATTGTCGTAGAAGCCGTCGGCCTCGCGCACCTCGGGAGGAACAGCCTCGGCAAGCTGACGCAGGACTTCCTTCGAAACGCCCAGCGCCACGCCCATCACCAGAAGTTTATTCCACAGGACCAGATCGCCGGGGACGGCTTCCTTTAGGCGCGTGAAGTCCTCGAGCCAATGCTTGAGCGCCTTGCAGCGAGCCGCCACCTCGGCGCCCTCCGGCGTAAAGCGGCGGAAGGTGAGACTCACGCCAATGCCCACAAGCACGATGGGCACCGAGATAATCGCAGCGATAACGTTTGCCTGCGCGCCATCGGTAAAGAAAATGGATCCAATAGGAATAAAGGCAATTAGAATGCCCAGGACCAGGCCAAACACCATTGCGACAATGCCGTCCGAGGCAACGTACTCGCTATCGGCCAGCTTGCCCTTAACGGTGTTCTGATAGTCCTCGAGCTTGTCGCCCACGGGTGTAGAGTGCTGCTTGACGTAGTGCTGCAGCTCGTCGAACGTGCGCGAGCGATCGCCGTTCTCGTCAGGCTTAGCACCGGCAAAGAAGACCTTGAGCACCATGTGGTCAATGCCCTTGGCCGACTTCCAGCCCGCATCACTCACCGTCACGCGATACGTCTGCTCTTCTTTTTCACGCCCCAACAGACCCTTCTTGGCCTTGGTCACGGTCGCCTGCTCCAGCTTGATCACACGGTCGTCAGTGAGCTTCATGAGCGTGGCGATATATGCCTGATCGGGCACCTCGTTCCAGCTCATGAGGGCCGAAAGCACGGCGGGATGGTCGGCCGAAGGCACATCGCGGAAATAATCGTCCTGGAAAAACGGCTTGGGCTTGCGCTTGCGCAGCTTGAGCATAACGATTGTGCCGGTAAAGGCCACCGCCGCAACAACACTTAGCACGGCAAGTGCATTGGCAATCATGCGAGCGTGAGCGCGGCGGGCGTTAGCTTCGTCGGCCCATTCCTTCTCTTCGCTCAGGATCGTTGACATGCGCTCTTCGCCCGAAGCGGCAAGCTGCGGCACCCAGTCGCTAGGGAAGGCGATGCGTGCCTCGGCGAATTCGCCCTGATGCACGCAGGGAATGGTATAGGTGACCATGGGTTCGTCCTCATCGAGTGACACGTCGCCCGTCAGCGGACCGTGGCCCCATGCGCGGAAGTTATCGCCCTTGACGGCCGCCGTCCCGGCAGCGGCATTTGCGAAGCGCACTTCCATCTCGACATCGTCGGAATCCGCAGACCAGCCGTCGCCCACAAACTTCCAGTAGAGCTCGGCGGTATCGGCCCAGTTCATAACCGCACCGGTCATGGTATAGCTCACGTAATAGGTCGCGCTGTCGCCGCTCTCGTGAGAACTGAATACCTTAATCTTTACGCCGTCACCGGTCTGCTCGACCGTATAGACGCCAGAGTCACCCTTGTTCGCGCTATCGACTTTGTTAAACGCGGTGTCCTCTTCCTCGACACTCAGCACGTCGACGGCCGCCGAGCCACCCTGCTGGTTGGAGCCCGTATTGATCTCCCAAAACACGCCGTTGATGTCGTCGTCGAAATCAAACTGGCGTCCCTCGACAACGGTCAGCGATCCGTCGGCTTCGACCGTGGCGCTGATGTAGGTTTGGGTCATGGAATAACCGTCGGCGTGTGCGGCGGCGGGCAGTAGCAGCAATGCAAGCGCGACGAGTGCGCAGACGGAAGCAAATCGCGCAAACGGGCGGCGCTGCCGACAGGTTTTGGCAACGGGGGCGTTCATAGGCACATCCTTTGTCTGTGATACCAGCAACGCCATTGTCCCACGTTTACGGGCGCACATGACGAACATCTAGGCCAGCGGAGTATCAAACGGGACGAAAGTCACGCCCGCGGCCGGCACCTGGGGACGTTCCTTATCTGCCGGCAATCTGGGACACTCCTTGGCATGGCCTGCGCCAGCAATAGATACCACTTCACAGCTCTGTCACAGGTGTAGCGGCTTTGTGTGGGTGCGGCACGCGCTGATTGAGCCGCCAGCCGAGGGGCATAAAGCAGTTGAGCGAAAACGGTTTGCCCCTTTGCCGTTCGCTCGAGGATCATGTCCCCCTTTTCCGCGGAAACCCCGGCAGTTGCGAAGAGCTGCCGGGGTTTCTGTCGTTTGTGAGGCTAAGTCGGTACGCAGCGATCGAGACCTTGAGCCGCAAACCCACCGTGCGCAATGCGCACCGCCGCCAACTTGTGAGCGCGGCAACGCCTTCCCTGCCAAGCCCCGCGCTATACTCATCCGCATGGATATCAAAACACGCAACATAGCAACGCCCGCCGCGGACGCGCCAGCGACGCCACCCGCCTCCGCCCCCGCGCCCGTCGTGGGCCGTTTCGCCCCGTCGCCCTCGGGCCGCATGCACCTGGGCAACGTGTTCAGCTGCCTGTGCTCGTGGCTTTCGGCCCGCAGCCAGGGCGGCAGCATCGTGCTGCGCATCGAGGACCTGGACGATCGCTGCAAGCGCCCGGAACTTGCCGCTCAACTGATTGACGATCTGACCTGGCTGGGGCTCGAGTGGGACGAAGGCCCCTACTACCAGCACGATCGCCTGGATCTGTACGAGGACGCCCTGCGCCAGCTGCAAGACGCCGGCCTCACCTATCCCTGTTTTTGCACGCGTGCCGAACTCCACGCCGCGAGCGCGCCGCACGCCAGCGACGGCACGCCCATCTACCGCGGCGCCTGCAGAGGTCTTTCTGCTGAAGAAATCACCCGCCGCAGTGCCCTGCGTGCTCCGGCCACGCGCCTGCGCGTGCCCACCGTCGACGACCTCGCCAGCGACGTGATCGAATTCATGGACCGCACGTACGGAGCCCAATGCGAAGCACTCGCCACCGAGTGCGGTGACTTTTTGGTGCGCCGCAGCGACGGCGTTTTTGCCTACCAGCTAGCCGTGGTGGTCGACGACGCTGCCATGGGCGTCACCGAGGTCGTGCGCGGATGCGATCTGCTGGGCTCCACGCCCCGCCAAATCTACCTGCAGCATCTGCTGGGACTTCCCACACCGCACTACGCGCACATTCCGCTGCTCATGTCGCCGGACGGCCGCCGCCTTTCCAAGCGCGACCGCGACCTGGACCTGGGCGAGCTCCGCACCCGCTTTGGCGCGCCCGAGGCACTGCTGGGCTGGCTCGCCGGGCAAACAGGCATCGCGCCGGACGCCACACCGCGCTCTGCCGAGCAGCTGGTCGAGCACTTTAGCTGGGATGTTATCCGTACGCATCGGGAAAACATCACTGTAATGGTCGAGTAGCCAGCCACCCCGCCCCTACGCGACATCCCAGGGCTGGAGTTCGTCGCCCAGGCGGACGATACAGTCGTAGAGCACGGTATGGCGCTCGGCCGGGTTGGCATCCCGATGAAAATGCCCGTAATACCAGCGTTTGTAGTCCAAGCGATCTTCCAGCTCATCGAAAAATGCCGTAAGTCGGTCAACGTCGGGGCAATTCCAGCCGGGCGCTGGATAAAGCGTGGGCGAAAGCATATGCGTAGAGCAGGTGTGGGTGACCACGTAGTCGACCTTCCAGCCCACGCTGTCGAGTTTTGTCCGTGCCTCCTCAAAGTTGCGCTCGTCCGGCAGCTCCTGCGGCCACCAGCTGGAATACGGAATGCGGTATTCCCTGTCCACGCTCGTGGCGCCGCCCATGGTAAAGACCGTTGAGCCGTCGAGCTCAAAAACCTCGCCGCGCGTCAGGCGCCGTATGGGCGAGGTATCCGACAGGCGCTGCGTCAGCCCACCGTGCCACAACTCCATGGGGCGCTCCGCCCAGTGATCGAAACGCTCGTGGTTGCCGTCGACAAACAGCACGGTGTAGGGCCGCGACTCCAGCCAGGCGATGTCGGCGCATTCCTCGGCAGAGAAATCCCACGGAAAGCCAAAGTCGCCCGCGACAATCAGATAGTCGTCGCTCGTCAAACTATCCCCAAGATCCCAGTCGCGCAGCTTTTGCATGTCGGGGCCGCCGTGAATATCGCCCGTCACATAGACCGTCATCGGATCACCACTTCCCTGTAAGTCGCTAGCCCACATTCTGCACGATCACTAAGTCAACCGTTCCAGCCCTTCCATCCTTTGGGACCTACCCCTCGCTCTTCCATCCAAACGGGTCAAACACCCAAAAGATCAGATCGAGCACGCCGCCGGTCATCATGGCGCCGGCAAGAGCCATGCAAACGCGCAGAGAACTGGCACTTCGGAGCACATCAAACGGCCCCAGAACAGCCAGCAGCGCGACCGCTGCGCCGGCAAGGCACAGCGCGAGGCACGGCCCCGCGTCCTTGACGCACTTCTTTGCGAGATGCTTTGCGTTGTCACTCATCAATATCGAACTCCTTAGAGGACCGTTGTTTGGGTACATGCCGCCGCGGCAGAGCAGGGCGGCAGGGTAAGTGTCACATGTCGTGCGGACATCAATGGAGAAACCGCCTGCTCGACCAACCCTTGGCGCCGTTTTGTACCGGCACCACATCCCCCGCTATCGAGGTCTAATACTTTTCCCACCGCTACCCAAAAACTCATCCAACATTAATCTTGGCTCAAGAATCGCTTAATCTATAACCTGCACTATAGAGTTCGACCAAGGGCGGGGCGGCGCCACACAGGCCGCCGAACGCAACGCTCGCTCCCGGGCAGATCGCCCGGCGTCGCGCCCATCGAACGAAAGGACAGGTCATGGACGACCTCGAAAAAGTTGAAACCATCCGCACCAAGTGCAACGTGAGCTACACCGATGCCAAAGCCGCGCTCGACGCCGCCGACGGCAACGTTTTGGACGCCATCATTTGGCTCGAGTCGCAAGGCAAGACCCAGACCACGTCGGCGCACGCCGCCACCGAGTCCGCGCCGGTCGACGAACCCTCGGCCGAGATGGTCGCCGCGCAGGCCGCCTACGAGAAGTCGAGCGAAAAGACCGACTTCTCCAAGAAGATGGACAGCGTGTGGGAGTACCTCAAAAAGCTCTTCCGCCTGAGCCTGGACACCAAGTTTATCGCCACGCGCCGCGATGCAATCATCCTCAACATCCCCATCCTGATCCCCATCATCGCCCTGTTTGCCTGGGGCGCCACGATATGGCTGATGCTGATCGGCCTGTTCTTTGGCATGCGTTACCGCATCGATAGCGACGGCGACGTGCCCGGCAGCATCAACAACCTTATGGATCACGCCGCCGACGCCGCGGACGACATCAAGCAAAATCTCAACGACGACAAGTAATCGCAGACGGGGGGGCACGTATGGCACGGATCCTGATCGTAGAGGACGAGGAGAAAATCGCCCGCTTTGTGACGCTCGAGCTGGAGCACGAGGGCTACCAGGTGGAACATGCCGCCGACGGCCGCACCGCCGTGGACCTGGCACTGGAACGCGACTACGATTTGATTCTGCTCGATGTACTGCTGCCGCAGCTCAACGGCATGGAGGTCCTGCGGCGCGTACGCAAGCACAAGGATGTGCCGGTGATTATGGTCACCGCGCGAGACGCCGTGATGGACAAGGTGGCCGGGCTCGATGCAGGTGCTGACGATTACCTGACCAAGCCGTTTGCCATTGAGGAGCTGTTCGCACGGATCCGCGTTGCGCTGAAGCGCTCGGAGGCCGTGCGGACGGCTTCGGGCGTTGGCGGCATCGGGACGGGCGCGGCGAGCGACGCGGGCGGGAGCGACGCTGCGATACCCCCGGTCAGCGACTCGGCCCAGGCTTCCGCCTCGCCCTCCCCCGCTACGCTCACCGTTGGCTCGGTTGTGCTCGATCCCGACCGCCGCGAAGTCACGGTCGGAGGCTCGCCCATCGCGCTCACGGCCCGCGAGTTCGACGTTCTCGCCCTGCTTATGGCGCATGCCGAAACCGTGCTCACGCGCGAGCGCATCGCGCACGAGGCGCTGGGCTACGAATACGTGGGCGACACCAACAACGTCGACGTGCACATTGCGCACCTGCGCGCCAAGATCGAAGACGCCGGCGGCGCCCGCATCATCCAAACCGTGCGCGGGGTGGGCTATGTCTGCCGTGCGTAACGCCGAGACCAAGCGCGTCACCTCCATCGCCCGCGCCATCAACTGGAGCTATATGTGGCGCCGCCTGATGAGCTACGTCTGGCTCGATCTGTTGCTGTTGGTTATTGCGGTGGCGATCCTCGTCTATGGATACAACCAGACGCTGCCCGACGGCGCGTTTACCGCAGGATGGATCCCCGGCGCCACCGTTCACGGCATGTCGCTGACGCCCGCGCGCGGCTGGGACCTGACAACGCTCACCTATACCGTCGAGCTTGTGCGTACCATCAAGACCTTCCCCCTCGCGCAGGACCTCGTCGCGCTGTGGCCTCTCTACCTTGTCGTTGTAGGTTGGCAGGTCATCAGCGTGCTCAACATGCTCGGCGGCGCCCGACGCGTACGCCGCACCATGGCGCCGCTCAACGATCTGGCCCTGCGCGTGGACGAACTCGGCCGCATGCAGCTCTCCGGCGGCAAGATGGAAACGCTGGAGCAGGCCATCGAGCGCGCAAGCGTCGACTCGCCGAGCGTCACTACCGGCGACGCCGACCTGGCAAGCATCGAGGTTGCACTCAACCGCCTACTGCGCCAGATGCAAGAGGCCAAGCTGCAGCAGATGCGCTTTGTCAACGATGCGAGCCACGAGCTGCGCACGCCCATCGCGGTGATTCAGGGCTACGTAAACATGCTCGACCGCTGGGGCAAAGACGACCCGGACGTGCTGGCGGAGTCTATCGCGTCCCTCAAGGCCGAAAGCGAGCACATGCAAGAGCTCGTGGAGCAGCTGCTGTTTTTGGCGCGCGGCGATGCCGGGCGCACGGTCCTACGGCGCGCGAATACCAACCTGGCCGCACTGGTCGGCGAGGTATGCGAGGAATCGCAGATGATCGATACCGAGCACACGTATCGACTGGCCTTTGACGCTGTGCTTGTCAGCGACCCGCGCTGCGACGCGCCCGTTGACGTGGCGCTCGTGAAGCAGGCTCTGCGCGTGATCGTGCAAAACGCCGCCAAGTACTCGGATGCGGGAACGACCGTCACATTTGGCATAACGCCGGATGCGGGCGCGGGCACGATCGACATAAGTGTTGAGGACGAGGGCATCGGCATGAACCAGGAATCCGCAGCTCACGCGTTCGAGCGGTTCTACCGTGCCGACAACGCGCGCGATGCCGGCGCACAGGGTTCGGGTCTGGGGCTTGCGATCGCCAAGTGGATCGTCGACAGCCACGACGGCGTCATCGGTGTGACCTCGGTCGAAGGGGTCGGCAGCCGCTTTACGATTCGCCTGCCACGATAGGAAGCCCCTCGGCATAAATAAAGGGATAGGGCCACGCGGCCCTATCCCTTTTTGCCAGCTATGGCAGCTTGTGCGCTACTCGCGGCACAGGTGCACGGCGAAACCGGCGAACTCGCGCTTAAAATACACGAGCTTGGTGCCGCCGTCGGGCAGCAGCGCGCGCGACTCTTCGTTGACCTCGAGCCCGCGCTCGGCAAACCACTTCTCAGCTGCATCGATGTCGTTAACGGCAAAGCCGATGTGGCCCTTGGTGCCACGACCGTTCTGCTTCATGATCTCGACCAGCGAATCGTTGAAGTACGAAACCGGGGTCTCGATGACGGGCAGGCCCATCATCGTCGAGAACAGCTCCGCGATCTCCAGGGCGTCTGCCGGGTCGGTGGCGTTAATGCCCACATGGGCAACGCGCATACCAAAGAGCTCTACCGGGTTGGCGTTCTGCTCACTCATGCAGTCAGCGCCTACTGAGCCATGACGTCGAGAACGGCCTTCTCGGCGGCAACGCGGTTCATGCCGGTCATGAAGGGCACGCCACTCACGTACGGGCAGGTGAGGCCCTCGGGGGCAACGGTGGTGGCGATCAGCAGGTCAGCGCCCTCGTCGCAGTAATCCTTGGCCTCGGAGATGGCGCACTGCACGATCTCGTACTTGTCGGCATAACCGTTGGCGTCGAGCAGGGTAGCGACCTTCTGGGCAACGAGCGTGGAAGTAGCAGCGCCAGCACCGCAAGCCAAAACGATCTTTTTCATAGGTAATGTCTCCCTTCATGGTTTACTTTAGGTAAGTGTACCGCAGCGAGCGATGGCACTCGGCCTCGATGAGCTTTTATGCCAGTTTGCTTGTGCGCTGCGTATAATACATCTAGTACGTGTTGTCATACCGCTCGCTTTATGAGCGACTAAGGACCCTAATATGCCCGATTCCCGCACCCTCTGGACCGCCGTCGTTATCATCTGCATCGCCGTGTCGGTGTTCTTTAGCGTCAAAAAACGCACCACGTTTAAACGCCTGCAGCAATTGATGGCCGCCAAGCAGTGGGACGAGTTCGATCGTTTGCTCGACGGCAAACTCACCAGCATGCTGTACCCACGCTACAACCGCGACTACCTGCGCCTGAACTCCTATCTGCTGCGCGAGGACCACGAGCGTGCCAGCGAGATGTTCGATCTGCTGCTGGGGCTCAACCTCCCCAAGATGCAGCGCGTCGACCTGGTGATCAAAGCCTTTAACTACTATGTTGGCCAGGAGGACCGCAAAAAGTCCAAAGAGCTGTTGCACGAGATCAAGGGCTTTGAGGGCGGTCAGGCCGAGGCAGTCGCGCACGAATGCCAACTGATGTACGACACGATGATCCTCAAGCGCCACAACGACATTCCCGAGCTGGAGCGCATGCTCGAGGATGTCGGCGACGACCCGGTCAAGCGCTGCCGACTGGAGTACCTGCTGGCCCTGCAGTATCAAAACAAGGGCGACGAGGCAAAGTTCCAAGAGTTCCTGGAGAAGTCGGGCCAACACTCGATGGCCGTCAACGCGTAACGGACGGCTTGTGCTAGACTTCTAGTCTCACGGGGGCGTGGCGGAATTGGCATACGCAGGAGACTTAAAATCTCTCGCCGCAAGGATTGTGGGTTCGAGTCCCACCGCCCCTACCATATGGAGCTTTCGAGCCCGTGTTCCTCAGGGATGCGGGCTCGCTTCTTTTAGATGCCGGTGGGACTCGAACCCGCGAGGGGGCGAGCGTTAAGCGGACGCGCAGCGTCCGAAGCCGGTGCGTATTTGCGCAGCAAATGCGCGGACGTCCCACCGCCCCTACCATATGATTGCTTGCGAGCCCGTGTTCCCCAGGGATGCGGGCTCGCTTCTTTTAGATGCCGGCGGGGCTCTAAGTTGCGGTGGAATAGTTCCTGTTTTGGTAGTTTACCAGCCCATTTAGGAACTATTCCACCGCAACTTAGGTTGGTGTTCCCACATTTTCCGATGGAAAAACGTGGTTGTCTCCCACATTTTCCGATGGAAAAACGTGGTTGTCTCCCACATTTTCCGATGGAAACTCCCAAATGGCCTTATACTAGCCGAGAGGGTTGGGAGGCAATATGCAGCGACAGCTTATGAGTGAACTTATCGCTTGGAAATCAAGGGCGAATCGCAAACCTCTCTTGCTTAAGGGAGCCCGCCAGACAGGAAAGACTTGGCTTCTTAACGAATTCGCAAGCCAGCAGTATCGAAACGTCATTCGTTTTGACTTTATGCTCGAGCCGAGCACACGCTCGCTGTTCGATGGGAACCTCGACCCCAAGCGCATCATCTCCCAGATAGAACTCCTACGTGGCCAAACCGTAACGCCGGAAGACACGCTCATCATCTTCGACGAGATCCAAGAGGCGCCACGCGGGATCACCTCGCTCAAGTACTTCAACGAGCTTGCACCCGAATACCACATCGTAGCAGCCGGTTCCTATATGGGCCTCGCGCTCCGACGCGAAAACGAGTCATTTCCCGTCGGCAAAATCGACCAGCTCACCATGCGTCCCATGGGGTTTGCTGAGTTCGTTCGTGCCGTCGACGGCAACCCGCTCGCCGACGCCATCCTTGCCGCAGACATGAACCTTCTAGCAAACGTTACCGAAAAGCTCGAGCACTTGCTCAAGGAATACCTTGTTGTCGGCGGTATGCCCGAAGTTGTCTCCACTTTCGCCGAGACACGCGACTTCATCGAAGCCCGAAGGCTTCAACAGCAAATCATCGAGGCTTACGAATCCGATTTTGGCAAACATGCACCCGCCCGCATCGTCGAGCGCATGAGGTTGGTTTGGAAATCCCTTCCCGGCCAGCTTGCAAAGGAGAACAAGAAGTTTGTCTATGGCGCCCTTCGTCCCGGAGCGCGCGCACGCGATTTCGAGGAAAGCCTCCAGTGGCTCACGGACTACGGAATCGTTCATAAGGTGCCACGTGTTTCCGCTCTAAAGGCGCCGCTCTCGAGCTATGAAGACCTCTCGGGCTTCAAACTGTTCTGCATCGACACCGGTATCCTCGGAGCGCTCTCCGGTCTCTCTCCGGCCATCGTTCTTAACGGATCCGCTGTTTTTACCGAGTTCAAAGGTTCGCTGACCGAACAATACGTCGCGCAGGAGCTTTTGCTCCAGGACAAAACTCCCGCGTATTGGTCCTCTACCTCCGGCAATGCCGAAACCGACTTTGCCATCGACCATGCGGGAACCGTGCTTCCGCTTGAGGTCAAGGCGGCAGAGAACCTTAAAGCGAAGAGTCTGAAAATAGCCTGCGAAAAATTCAAACTCGAGCGTTGCGTGAGGAGCTCCCTGGCGGCATATAGAGACGAGGGCATGCTCATCAATATTCCGCTTTGGGAGATTGGGCAGATCGACAAGCTGGCATAGGCGCTGTGGGGACGCCCCGCAAGGACTGTCCCCAGGTGCCGGCTGTTGAGTTGCGGTGGAATAGGGACTGTTTGGTGCCCGAAAGGGCGATTTTAGTCCGTATTTCACCGCAACTTATTTAAAGGGCGCTGAGGTTGGGAGTCCAGCCGATGGTGGGGGTTGTGCCGTCGAGAGTCTCGTTGATGGTGGCGGCCATGCCAGCGAGTAGGCTGTTCTCGCTTACAGTGAGCGTGTCGTAGCCGCCGGCTCGCATGAGCTCGCGAATCACCACGGCGCCAGCGAGAATCACGCCTGCACGCTTGGGCTGCACGCCTGGCAGCGCAGCGATACCCTCCACATCCAGCGTAGACATACGATCGATGGCGGCCGAGATCTGCTCCATCGAAAGCTCGCGCAGGTGCACAAAGCTCGAGTCGTACGGCTCCAGTTCGTGGACCAGCGCCACGAGCGTAGTAACGGTACCGCCCACCGCAACGAGGCGCTCGGCGCGCTCAAAGTCGACAGGCAGGCCCTCAAAGTAAGCCCCGAACTGCTCGCCCGCCCATACGCCAGCGGCGGCAAGTTCACTGTCCGTTGGCGGCAGCGCCGAGAAAAACCGCTCCGTCACACGGCGGCAGCCAATGTCCAGCGAGCGCGTCCCTTCTAGCGCAAAGACGCCACGCTCCGGCGCATAGACGCCCGTCGCGAGCTCCGTGGATCCGCCACCCGAATCGGCAACAATAATGCGCTCGCCGGCAAAGTCGTGCGCCACGCCAAAAAACGTCAGGCGTGCCTCGACCTCGCCCGGAATCACCTGCGGTTCGAGCCCCAGCTCGCGCAGGCCGTCCAGCAGCAGGGCGGCATTGGACGCATCGCGCGCGGCACTCGTGCACGTGGTGCAGATGCACACGGCCCCAAAGGCACGGGCCTCGTCCACAAACATCCGGCACGCAGCGAGCACACGCTCAACGGCCGCCTCGCAAAAGCGACCTGTCGCGTCGACGCCCTCGCCCAGATCGGTAATCTCGGTATGCTTGGACGATTCCACGATCGCCCCGCCCTCGACCTGGGCCAACACCAGTCGCGACGACACCGTTCCCAGGTCGATCGCCGCCACCTTATAGCGTTTGCAATTTGTCATTGCGGGCTCCCCTCCGGGCGCTATTTGCCGTTGGACACGACCGTCTGGCCCTCGACACCGTTAAACCCAAACAGCATGTCGAGCGCCTGGATGTACCACGGCGCGTCCTTACCGACGTCTTCGATTTCCTTGGCAACTTCGCTGGCCTTCTTGGCGTTCGACGACTTCTTGCTCGAAGACGAATCCGAATCGTCGTCCAGGCCCTGCACTTCAATTCTCTTCTCACCGGGCATCACCAGGCCCAAGTCCTCGGATGCCGCGTCCTTGATACCCTCCTCCGAGAGCAGCTTGTCGACGCTTTTCTGCAGCTCATCATTGTATTGCTGACGAATCTCGACCTGCTTGGCCAAGATATCGCTCGAACGCTTTGCCACGTACAGATCGCGCACGGGGAAATACAGGCTCACGAGCACCAGGGCAACGACAATGCCGATGAATAGCCCTCGCTGAGGACCGTGGGTAAAGTCGTAAATTGCCTTGACCACTGCGTTGTCGTTGGCGTAGTGCATAAAGTCCGAGCCGGAAAGACGGCTTGAGGGACGGCGCGGCTTGTCGGACGCCTGGGCCGAAGGGCGCGACGCTTGCTTGGAACGCGATGGGCGCACCGGACTGTCCGAGGAACTATTTGGCTGAGCATTGAGATGCGAAGTCGCCGGCGAGCTATACCTGGAGCGATCGGCGCCAGCATAACCAGACCCGCCAAGCTGCACCGAATGTGCACGGCGAGGTGACGGTTCGCGCGAACCGGCGGAATAGTACCTGTTGTCGTAAATCTGATCCATGTGCGCCTTGTGCGGTTGAGGTTTGTTTGCGCTAAGTCCTTTAGTTATAGCACGAGCGCCCGCACCGCCTTCGCCAGCCTTTGCTCGACATAAAAAAGGCGCTGAGCCGTATGGCCCAGCGCCCATAGTGCTTTGCGGCATCCAGCCAAGGCGAGGAGGAACCGAGTCAGCCTCCCCCTCGCCAAATTCGCCCGTTTAGCGAATGTTGTAGAACGCGGCCTTGCCGGCGTAGCGCGCGCTGCCTTCGAGCTCGTCCTCGATGCGGATGAGCTGGTTGTACTTGGCAATACGGTCGCTGCGGCACGGGGCACCCGACTTAATCTGGCCGGCGTTGACGCCCACGACCAGGTCGGCAATCGTGGAGTCCTCGGTCTCGCCAGAACGGTGACTCACGATGCAGGCGTAGCCGGCCTCCTTGGCGGTTTCGATGGCCTCGAGTGACTCGGTGAGCGTGCCAATCTGGTTGACCTTGACCAGAATCGCGTTGGCGGCGCCCAGCTCGATGCCCTTCTTGAGGCGCTCGGTGTTGGTGACGAACAGGTCGTCACCCACCAGCTGCACCTTGTTGCCAATGCGCTGGGTAAGCTCGACCCAACCGTCCCAGTCCTCCTCGGCCATGCCGTCCTCGATGGAGATGATGGGGTAGGTGTCGACAAGCTTCTCCCAGTAATCGACCATCTGGGCGCTCGTGTACTCAACACCCTCGCCCTTGAGCTCGTACATGCCGGTCTCGGCGTTGTAGAACTCGGTCGAGGCCGGATCCATAGCGTACATGAAGTCGACGCCGGGCTTAAAGCCGGCCTTCTCGACGGCCTTGGTGATGTACTCGAATGGCTCGGCATTGGTCTTGAGGTTGGGCGCAAAGCCGCCCTCGTCGCCCACGCCGCCGCCCAAGCCGGCCTCGTGCAGCACGCCCTTGAGGGTGTGGTAGACCTCGGCACACCAGCGCAGACCCTCGGCAAAGCTCGGGGCGCCCACCGGCATGATCATAAACTCCTGGAAGTCGACGTTGTTGTCGGCGTGCACGCCGCCGTTGAGGATGTTCATCATGGGCGTGGGCAGCAGATGGGCGTTGACACCGCCCAGGTACTGGTACAGCGACAGGCCCGCCGACTCGGCTGCGGCGCGGGCAACGGCCAGCGACACGCCCAGAATGGCGTTGGCGCCGAGCTTGGTCTTGTTGGGCGTACCGTCCGCGGCGATTAGCGCGGCATCGACGGCGCGCTGATCGAAGGCGTCGAGGCCCACGACGGCATCGGCACACTCGTTGTTGACGTGCTCGACGGCCTGCGAGACACCCTTGCCCAGATAGCGGCCCTTGTCGCCGTCGCGCAGCTCACATGCCTCAAAGGCGCCGGTCGAAGCGCCCGAAGGCACCATCGCGCGGCCGAAGCTGCCGTCCTCGAGCACGACCTCGACCTCGACGGTGGGGTTGCCGCGGCTGTCGAGCACCTCGCGACCGTAGACATCCAAAATATCGCTCATGTTGTCTCCCTCTCACTTGGAAACGGGTTGAATGCTTGGCGACACGGCTTGCACGCTACAGCGGCGCGTAGGTTCATAAGTTAGCCTTATCGCACTTTTTGCATTATGCCCTAAGTTAGCCAAGGGATACAATCTTTTTAAAAATAATGGGAGCGACGGGACAAGCCCGTCCCGTCGCTCCCGCAGTCTTACTCCTCTGCCTTTGCGGCATCCCAGAGGTCATTGAGGCCGTGGGTCGAAAGCTCGGCCAGATCCACGTGGACGTCGGCCGCCATCCGCTCCATCGCGGCCCAGCGGCGGCGGAACTTTGCCGTGCTGGCACGCAGGGCGCTCTCGGCGTCGATTCCCTCCTTGCGCGCAACGTTGACCAGGGCAAAGAGCAGGTCGCCAAACTCCATCTCGCGCTCGGGCGAGCCGGGAGCCTCGGCCTCAAACTCGGCACGCTCCTCGGCGACCTCGTCCCACACGTCCTGGACCGTCTCCCACTCAAAGCCCACGGCAGCCGCCTTGCGCGACACCTTCTGAGCCTGCATCAGCGCCGGCAGGTGCGTAGGCACGCCGTCGAGCAGACCCTCGGGCGCGGCCTCGCCTGCCGCCACGGCCTGGTCTTTGGCGGCCTTCTCGGCAAGCTTGACCTCGTCCCAAATCTTGAGCACCTCGTCGGAGTTGTCGGCATCCGCATCACCAAACACGTGCGGATGACGGCGAATGAGCTTGGCGTCGATATCGCGCGCCACGTCGGCCAGCGTAAACTCGCCGGCGTCCGCCGCGATCTGCGCATGCAACACTACCTGCATGAGCACGTCGCCCAGCTCCTCGCGCAGGTGCGCCGCATCATCGGCCTCGATGCAGTCGAGCGCCTCGTAGGCTTCCTCGATCATGTTCTTGCCAATGCTCTGATGCGTCTGTTCGCGGTCCCACGGGCAGCCATCGGGCTGACGCAGGCGCCAGATGGTCTGCACCAGATGCTGCAGCTCGGCCGACGCGTCGACCAGCGTGGACAGGTCGCGCGAACCCTCGTCATTTTGCTGAGCCATATGCTCGGCCATGGTTAGTCCTCCTCCAGGATCACATGGCGGAACGCGTCGTTCTCGTAGATGCCGTAGCTGTGCGTGCCGTCCTTGGGAATGCTCACGCTGCCGGGGTTGAAGAGCCACAGGCCCGGGTGCGCGGCGCTTTCCTCGTTAACTTTGATGTGCGTGTGGCCGTAGACGAGCGCGGAACCCTCGGGCAGCGCGGGCGCGTGGTCGACGCTGTTGTGCATACCGGCGCCAAAAACGTGGCCGTGCGTCAGGAACAGTTCACGTCCGGTCTCGTCGAATAGTGTGGCGTAGTCGGCCATGACGGGGAAGTCGAGGACCATCTGGTCGACCTCGGCGTCGCAGTTGCCGCGCACCGCGATGATGCGGTCGGCCAGGGCGTTGAGCAGCGGAATCACGCGCTTGGGGGCATAGTCGCGCGGCAGGTCGTTACGCGGGCCGTGGTAGAGCAGGTCGCCCAGCAGCACAATGCGGTCGGGCTGTTCGGATTCGATGGCAGTGCAGAGGCGCTCGGCCCAGTATGCCGAGCCATGGATGTCGGAAGCGATGAGGTATTTCATGGGGAGTCCTTTCGAAGCGGAGTTGATGGGGCTGAAAACGGGGCCCGACGGATGTGGAGCCCATCTACCGTGTTACTCGAATCGCAGCGCCGCGCTCTGAGCCGCCTGCATCACGCGTTGGAGCGGCACGTCATGTTCGCGGGCAAGACGGGCGCAATCCTCGTACTCGGGAGCCGCGCGCTCGCTGCCGTCGGGCAGAGTCGCCACCTTAACGGATACCTCGCCCCAAGGCGTTGTCACCTGCTCGAATCGGCGCGGCAGGCAAACGCGTTCCATCACCTGGCAACGAACGGCGTTGGTCGTGGTCTCCAAAAAGATAATCGTCTGTAGGCGCTCGATATCCTCGTGCGAGCAGATCACCTGCAACTGCCATCCGGGGCGGCCCTTTTTGCAGTAGAGGGGCAGCCAGTGCACCTCGCGGGCGCCGGCCTCGCGCAGGCGGTCAGCGGCGTAGGCGAGCACCTCGGGCGACGCATCGTCGATGTCGCACTCCAGCTTGACGATGGTCTCGGGCGCATCGGTCTCGCGGGACAGCGGAGATGTACTTCCACGTTGCATACGGTCCGGATCCTTTCCGCACGGGCTCGTTTTATTCACCCAAACGCTAGCACATCGCGAGCTGTACGAGTGTGACGGCGCGTGATGAGCGCGATTTTCCTTGTCGGAAAGAAAGCGACATCCCACCGCCTCAGCTAAACATGTACATCAGCCTCCAAACATGTCATTATTTGCAGCTTTTGAAGGCTGATGTACATGTATTGGAGCGGGGCCGCGCCGCGCAGCCTTTCCAATCGATTTCGAGCTCCGGCGTGCGCGGCGTATTGAGAGCTGCAACATTACAATGGAGCGGATTCGCCAAATGCAAAGGAGTCGCCATGCCCGCATGCCCGCTGGTCGATTGCCACACCCACACCTCGTTTTCGGACGGACATGCCTCGTTTGAGGACAACGTTCGCGCCGCTGCTGCGGCCGGCTGCCGCGTCATGGTCTCGACCGATCACCTCACCCTGCCCGCCAGCATGGACGCCAGCTGCGAAGTACAGGTTGTCGAGGGTGACCTGACGGCACATCGTCTGGCCTTTGAGGACGCCCGCAAACTCGCCGCGCAGATTGCGCCGGAGCTCACCTTTATCTACGGTTTTGAATGCGATTGGTACGAGGGTTGCGAGCCCTTGGTAGAGCGCTGGTCCCAGGGCGCCGTCGTACGCCTTGGCAGCGTGCATTGGATTGGCAACCCAGGCGATATCATGGCCGGTGCCGCGGGTACGGCGAAAACGGAAAACGTCGCTCGCCCCGATACACCCGATTCCCTTTGCGGTTGGATCGACGACGACACCGACCTGCACGTTTGGGAAAACCTGGGCGTGCGCGGCGTGTGGGAGCGCTATGTCGATGACTGGTGCCGCGCCTGCGAAAGCTCGCTCAGCTTTGATGCGATGGCTCACCCCGACCTGGTCATGCGCTTTTCGAAGGAAGGCTTTGCGCCCGATTTTGACCCCGCGCCGTTCTGGGAACAGATGGCCGAGTGCGCTCACGACATGGGTCGCCGTGTCGAGGTCTCGACCGCCGCGCCGCGCAAGGGCCTCGACGACTATTACCCCTCGACGGGGCTGTTGCGCTGCTTCGCCCACGCCGAGGTGCCCATTACCTTTGGTTCGGACGCGCACCGAGCCTGCGACATCTGCTGGAACATCCGCGAGGCCCAGGCCCACGCTTACGACTGCGGTTACCGAACCTTCGACATCCCCCACCCCACCGGCGAATGGGAGCCCACGCCCCTCGCCTAACTAGTCATTGGGGACGTTCTTAAACGACTAGTGGCGGCGAGCGTTGAGTTCGCCGGCCAGCTCGTCGAGGGTGATGCCGTAGCGCTCGAGCGTCACGAGCAGGTGGTAGACCAGGTCGCCGGCCTCATAGCGAATGTGGTCATGGTCGTTATCCTTGCAGGCCATGATCACCTCGCTCGCCTCCTCGGCAAGCTTCTTGAGCAGCTCATCCTCGACGTCGGTCAACAGACGCGCGGTATAGCTCTCCTGCGGCGACGCGTCGCGACGACCGTGAATCACCTCGGCCAGTCCCGTCAGCGTCTCGCCGATATTTCCCGGCTGCACGTTAGCTGTTCTGACTCCCATGGTTATTTCCTCTCGTTACTGCAGCGTAAAGTAGGTACCGGTCTCATCGAACCGAGGCTTTGCGCCCTTTTTCTCAAAGAACTCGACGATGACGGCATGGGCCTCATCGAGCCTTTCTTTCTCGGCCTCGAGCCAAAGCGACTGCGCCCCGCAGGCATCAGTCAGGTGCACGCGGCATGGCACGCCCGCGCGGAGGAGCTCGGTGTTGCAGTCGGCGACCTCGAACGGCGTCACGACTTTCATCGCACTCCCCCTTCCACGCGCTTAAAGAAGCAGGTACGGTTGCCGGTGTGGCAGGCCGGACCCGGCGAGTCGACCTTGACCAGCAGCGTATCGCTATCGCAGTCGGCCCAGAGCTCCTTGACCTCCTGCATATTGCCGCTCGTCGCGCCCTTATTCCAGAGCTCCTGGCGACTGCGGCTCCAAAACCACGTGGTCCCGGTCTTGAGCGTCAGCCCCACCGATTCCTCGTTCATCCAAGCAACCATAAGCACCTCACCGGTGTCATACTGCTGAACCACACAAGGAATCAATCCTTTGGCGTCGTATTTAAGATCCGCTGGAGTAGTAATTTCTCTCATTTCAATTCCCCAATTTAAACATCGCCGGTCGGCGAGGGTTGTCCAGGTGCCCGAGATTCCGAGCGACAAGCCCGACGACGCGTACTTAAGTACGCGAGGAGGGTTGGAGCCGGAAGGTCGGGTGCCTGGGCAAGCCGCAGCATTAGAAGTCCAGCCTCACAGGAATACCTTGAGAGGCCATATACTCTTTGACTTCGCGAATGCTGAAGGTTCCAAAGTGAAAGACGCTCGCCGCCAGCACGGCGTCGGCCTCGCCCTCGATCACGCCCTCGGCAAAATGCTCGAGTGTGCCCACGCCGCCGCTCGCGATGACGGGAATCGGCACCGCGCGCGCCACGGCGCGGGTGAGCGCCAAATCAAAGCCGGCCTTGGTGCCGTCGCGATCCATGCTGGTCAGCAGGATTTCGCCGGCGCCGCGACGAGCCGCCTCCTCGGCCCACGCCACCGCGTCGATACCCGTAGCGTTGCGGCCGCCCGCCGTAAAGACCCCCCACTTATCGGCGCCCGGCTCCCCGGGCAGCCCCACGCGCTTGGCATCGATCGCCACGACCACGGCCTGGTTGCCAAACGCCGCGGCAGCCTGGCTGATCAACGACGGGTCGCGCACAGCGGCAGAGTTAAGCGACACCTTGTCGGCGCCGGCGGCAACCATGGTCCGCATGCCCGCCAAGTCGCGAAAGCCGCCGCCCACGGTATAGGGAATGGCGAGCTCCTCGGCCGCATGCGCCGCCATCTCGATAGTCGTCGCGCGGTTGTCACTCGTGGCGGTAATATCCAGGAAGACGACCTCGTCCGCACCCTCGCGATCGTAGGCACGCGCTAGCTCCACCGGGTCGCCCGCATCGCGCAAGCTCACAAAGTTGACGCCCTTGACCACGCGGCCGTCCTTAACATCCAGACAGGGAATTACGCGTTTGGTAAGCATGGGCTACTCCTCCCCTCGGGCGGCGGCCAACGCCTGTGCCAGCGTAAAGTTGCCTTCGTAGAGCGCACGGCCGGTAATGGCGCCTTCAATCGCGACCTCGCCCACCGCGGCCAGTGCGCGGATGTCGTCGAGCGTCGAAATACCGCCCGAAGCCACGACGGGAAAGCCCGCGACCTCGGCCACATGGCGATACGCCGCCACATCGATGCCCGTCTGCATGCCATCGCGCGCGATGTCGGTATACACCAGATGCTTAAAGCCCAGCTCGGTAAGCTGCGCCACGGCATCGTCGAGCGCCACGCCCGCGCCGTCGCGCCAGCCGTTCACCTTAACCTGGCCGTCGCGCGCGGCAATGTCGGCGACCAGCAGCTCGCCAAAGCCTTGGGCTGCCACCTCAGCAAAACCCGGCTCGGTCACGAGCACGGTGCCCAGCGCAATGCGGCGAGCACCATAGCCTGCCAGCTCATCGATGCGCGCGAGTGAGCGAACGCCGCCGCCCACGTCCACGGACAGACCGCCGACGCCGCAGATGGCCTTAATCGCCGCCGAGTTGGCAGCGCATGTGTCCTCGTCCTCGCCAAAGGCAGCGGACAGGTCGACGACATGCACCCAGCTTGCGCCCTGCTCGGCAAACGAGCGGGCGACGGCCACGGGGTCATCGGAATACACCTTGCAGCGGTTGCGGTCACCGCGCTCCAGGCGCACAACCTTGCCGCCGATCAGATCGATTGCGGGAAACAGGATCATCGGCCAACCTCCTCGACGATGCTGACGAAGTTCTTAAGGATGCACTGACCCAGCGCGGAGGATTTCTCGGGATGGAACTGGCAGCCCCACACGTTACCGTGGCGCACGATGCACGGGAAGCTCCGTGTATAGTGCGTGCGTGCCAACACATCGGCGGCATCGACGTCGTCGGCCACCGCGTAGCTGTGAGTGAAATACATGTTGGCGCCCTCGGCAAAACCGGCAAGCAACGAATCGGCCGCACCGGCGGGCGTCATGTGCACCTGGTCCCAGCCCACGTGCGGGACCTTCAGACGGCTCGACTCCAGGTGCGTGCACGAGCCACGCATGATGCCCAGGCCATCGACCCAGGGACCGCCAGCCTGCTCGGGAGCGTTTCCGTCCGCGACCGTGCCCTCGTCCGCCGGCACGCCCTCGTTGCCGCGCTCAAAAAATAGCTGAAGGCCCAGGCAGATGCCGAGCAGCGGAGTTCCGGCGGCAACGGCATCGAGCACGGCCACCTCCTCGCCGCTCTGGCGCATAAAGGCGATTGCGTCATAGAACGCGCCCACGCCCGGGATGACCAGGCCGTCGGCGTTGCGGATCTGCTCCGGATCGTCCGATGTGCAGGCGGCGGCACCGGCGCGCGCAAGCCCGCGCACGACGCTCGACAAGTTGCCCTTGTGGTAGTCGACCACCACAATCTTTGGTTCGCCCACGCGACCCTCCACTTCTCATCATCCAAAACCACCACAAAGGGGACAGGCACCTTCGTGGTGGTTTTACCCTTGTGACGGTTACAGTGAGCCCTTGGTGCTGGGGATGCCCTGCACGCGGGGATCGAGCTCACAGGCGTGGCGCATCGTGCGGCCCACGGCCTTAAAGGCGGCCTCGATAATGTGGTGCGAGTTGCCGCCCGCCAGCTCGCGCACGTGCAGCGTGAGCTTGGCATCGCGTGCAAAGGCATAGAAGAACTCGACGGCCAGCTCGGTATCAAAGCTGCCCACGCGCTCGGTCGGCACGGGCAGCTCGCAGTAGGCCTGGCCGCGACCCGAAATGTCCACGGCAGCCATCACGAGTGTCTCGTCCATGGCAATCGCTGCATCGGCAAAGCGTGTAATGCCCGCCTTGTCGCCCAACGCTTGGCAAAACGCCTCGCCCAGCACAATGCCCGTATCCTCGACGGTGTGGTGCGCGTCGACCTCAACGTCGCCTACCGCATGCACCGTCAAATCAAACAGGCCATGGCGACCAAAGGCGTTGAGCATATGGTCGAAAAACGGTACGCCCGTCGAGATATCGCACACGCCGCATCCGTCTAGGTCGAGCTTGACGACAATGTCGGTCTCACCCGTCTTGCGGGTCACCTCGGCATAACGGCCCATCTACATCTCCTCCTTCACCAGCGCGGCAAACGCGGCCAGCACCTCATCGTTTTCCTGCGGCGTGCCAACAGTGATGCGCAGGCAGTCCGCAAGGCCCGGCGCGTAGCTAAAGTCGCGCACCAAAATCGAATACTCGTCGCGCAGGCGCTCACGCACGCGCGTGGCATGCGGCGTGCGCACGAGCACAAAGTTCGCCGCGCTCGGCCATGCCTCCACGGGCAGGCCCTCGGCAGCCATTGCGCGCAGGGCGCACAGCTCGCGCTCGCGCTCGGATGCGACCTGCGCCACCACGGGCGTGTACGCATCGCGGGCACGCACGCAGGCAAGCGCGGTTGCCTGACTCAGCACATTAACCGAATAGATCTGGCGAATCGCCGCGAACACGTCGATGACTTCGGGCGCCGCAATCACATAGCCCAGACGCGTGCCGGCAGCGCCAAACGCCTTGGACAACGTATGCAGAATCACCAGGTTGGGATGCTCGGCGATAAGGCCTTGCGCCGTGGTGGCCGCGCCAAACGAATCGTCGGCAAACTCAACGTAGGCCTCGTCGACCATTACCATGCCGGGGCACGCATCGCACAGGGCCGCGACAAAGCCGAGCGAAGCCACGTCGCCCGTGGGATTGTTGGGCGAGGTCACGATCGCCAGGCTGCACTCGGGCGCCGCCGCAAGCACGGCAGCCTGGTCGAGCTCAAAGGTCGCCGGGTCGCGCCACACGTCGCGCACCTCGGTCTGGCAGAGCGACGCAAAGAACGCGTACTCGCTAAAGCACGGCGGGCAGTTGAGCAGGGTCCGTCCCGCGCCGCCAAACGCCAACAGGTAGTTATAGAGCAGCTCGTCGCCGCCGTTGCCCACGCAGACATTCTCGCGCGTCACACCATGCCAAGCGGCAAGCTCGTCGCGCAGATCGTTGGACATGGGATCGGGATAGCGGTTGAGCGGTGTAGCGGCCAGGGCGGCGTCGACCGCCTCGCGCACGCCAGCCGGCACGGGATAGGTGTTCTCGTTGGCCGAAAGGTTGATGCGCGTGGGCGTAAAGTTGGGATCGTAGGGCTCAATGCCGGCCAAGTAGGGCTGGACGAGCTCCTTCATGCGCGGCGTGAGTTCGGACATATTAGGCCTCCTTGCCAGTCGCGCCGGCGCCATCAGCGCTTGCAGCCGCCAGGTCCACGCCCTCGGCAACCGTCGCCACGGCGTCGCCCGGCCAGGCAACCTTGGTCAGGTCGGCCGCGGCGAGCGACTCGGCGCTCACGGCATCCTCGCCCTGCTCCAACACGCGGCGGCGCAGCGCGGCAGAAAGCGCGTGTGCCCACAGACCCTCGGCCTCGGCGAGGCGCTGCGTGGCAGGAGCATCGGAGAGCAGACCCTCGGGTGTATAGCAAATGACACTCGAGCGCTTGACGAACTCCTCCACCGAAAGCGGGTTGGAGAACATGGCCGTGCCGCCGGTCGGTAGCGTGTGATTGGGGCCGGCAACGTAATCGCCGAGCGGCTCCGAGCTCCAAGCGCCCACAAAGATAGCGCCGGCGTTGCGAATGCCGCCGAGCAGGCCCATCGCGTCCTTGCAGTGCAGCTCAAGGTGCTCAGGCGCCACCGTGTTCACGGCCTCGACGGCGGCGGCCATGTCGGCGGCCACCACGATGGTGCCCTCATTGTCGAGCGAAGCGCGCGTAATCTCGGCACGCGGGGACTGCGCCACCAGGATGTCGATACCCGCCTCGACCTCACACGCAAACTGCTCGTCGCAGGTCACCAGATAGCAGGCCGCCAGCGGATCGTGCTCGGCCTGGGCCATCAGGTCGGCCGCGACCACCATGGGCTTGGCCGTGGCGTCGGCCAGCACGCAGACCTCGGAGGGACCAGCAACCATATCGATACCCACGTCACCCGAGACAATCTGCTTGGCAGCGGCGACAAAGGCGTTACCCGGGCCGGTGATTTTGTCGACGCGCGGAATGGTCTCGGTACCGTACGCCAGCGCGGCCACGGCCTGGGCGCCACCCACCATATAGATCTCGTCCACGCCGCCGAGCTTTGCCGCGGCGAGCGTGTAGGGGCTGATCAGGCCGTCCTTTTGCGGCGGGGTCACCATGACCACGCGCTCAACGCCGGCGACCTTGGCGGGAATGGCATTCATGAGCACCGTGGAGGGATACTGCGCACGGCCGCCCGGCACGTAGATGCCAGCCGCGGCAAGCGGGGTCACCTTAACGCCGAGCATCGTGCCGTCCGGGCGCGTGGTAAACCAGCTCTGCTCGAGCTCGCGCTGGTGGAACTCACGAATCTGGCGTGCGGCCTTTTCGAGAGCCGCGACAAAGGCAGGATCGAGGCCTTCGAGTGCAGCATCAATCTGCTCCTGCGGCAGGCGAAAACTCTGCAGCTCAACGCCGTCAAAACGCTGGCAGTAATCGCGCACCGCGGCATCGCCGTTGGCGCGTACGTTGGCCACGATATCGCGGGCGGCGTCGACGATGTTTTGCGGCAGCACGCCCTTACGGTTGAGCTGGTTGGTAACGAGGCGCTCGCCGGGAGCAAGCTTGATGGTCTTCATATCGGTATCCCCTATCGGTCGAGGTTTTGTTCGAAAAACGAGAGACCGGGCGGCGGCGCCAGTCGGCCCGCAGCCCGGACGTTGGGACGCCCGTGCGTGCTCGCGCTATTGTGCCGAGCCCGCAACGGGCTCAAAATGCTTGTCCTTCACGGCTGCCGCCAAGCGATCTGCCAGATTGCGCACGCGCGGATCCAGACGTGCGGCACCCGGATTGACAAAGAAGCGGGCCGTGCAGTCCATAATGCGACCAGTAATAACGAGGTCGTTATCGCGCAGCGTGGCGCCCGTGGCGGTGATGTCTACGATACGGTCGGTCATGCCGACAATGGGGCCCAGCTCGATGTTGCCATGCAGCGAGACGATGTCGGCGTTCACGCCGCGCTCGGCATACCAGGCACTCGCGATGCGCGGGTACTTGGTTGCCACGCGAAGCGACCCACGGCGGGCATAGTTGCGCTCGGCCTGGCCGGCGCGCCACGCAGGCTCCGCCTCGATAAACGTGCACAGGCCGTAGCCCAGGTCGACCAGCTGCAGCAGGTTGAGGTCTGCCTCGATAAGCGAGTCCCAGCCGCAGATGCCGCAGTCGGCACCGCCGCAGCCCACAAAGGCGGGCGCGTCGCTGGGACGCACGATGACAAATTCGATATCGCCGATCGTGCCCTCACCAGCACGCGTGTCGCGGCCGCGCACGATGAGGTGACGGCCGGGGTCGCGCAGCTCAGAGACGTCCAAGCCCGCGGCCTCGAGCACGTCGAGCGTGTCGGCCTTGAGCGAGCCCTTGGGCACGGCGATGCGCAGTGGACCCTCGGCGCCGCGGCCCACGGCATGGTCACCATCGGAAGCAGCGTCCTCGGCCGAGGTATGCGCGGCCTCCAGACGCTCGAGCGAAAAGGCAAAGCCCGCCGCCGGCACCTCGATGCCGTCGCCAAATGCGCCAGTAAAGATGGAGTCGTAGCGTCCGCCTGAACCGACCGGATCGGGCAGTCCGCCGGCATAGGCCTTAAAGACCAGGCCCGTGTAGTAATCAAACGAGTTCATGATGGAGAAGTCGAAGGACAGCACCCGGGCGTCCTCGGGAGCCAGGCCATCGACCAGGGCACGCAGCTCGCGCGTGAGCGGCGCAACAATGCCCGCCGCCGCCAGCAGCGCGTCGACGCGGTCGAGCACCTCGGCACCACCGTGCAGGCGCGGCAGCTCGCTAATGGCGACCTTAACGGCCTCGGACTCTGCGCTTTCCGCCACGCGGGCATCGAGGCCCACGAAGTCGTTGGCGTGCACGTAGCGCAGTGCCTCGGCAGCCAGCTCGCGATCTTCGCACGCCGCAAGCAGTTCCTTAAACGGACGCACACTGCCCGCGATAATGCGCGCACCGGGAAGTGCCAGCTTGCGCACGGCCTCGGCGACCAGTGAGACAATCTCGACATCGCCCGCGGTGTCGCCCGCGCCGATGAGCTCAAAACCTAGTTGCGTAAACTGACGCGAGCCGCCGGCATTGCGCTGACACTCGCGAACCACCGGCGCCTCATAGCGCAGGCGCAGCGGCAGATCGGCCGCACGCATGCGAGTCGAAACCAAGCGCACGATCGGCAATGTGTTGTCGGGACGGACCACCAGCAGGCGGCCGTCGTCATCAAAGAGCTTAAACGGCGTATCCGCAATGCGGCCGCCCTCCTCGAGCGAACCCTTGTCCTCGAGCAGCGGCGTCTCGACCGGAAGGTAATGATGCTCCCTGAAGCAGCCCTTCACCGTACATGCGATCTCCTCGCGCGCCTGAGCCTCCTCGGGCAATATGTCCCGGAATCCCCACGGTGTGGCCGTCATCTGGTGAGCCTCCTCATGCTGTGTTTCATATAGAACAGAAGACCGGCATAGCTCCGCCGGTCTTCTGGGTACTTTAGCATACTAGAGTGCTTGCGGGGAGAATCATCCTTCACGGCTCACAGCGTATTCATTTGGAAACATAGGGCAGGTTGCCGCAACCCAACCCCACCTAGGCGCCAATTGCGCGTCGGTACTCCGCCATAACCTGAGCGTCGGCTGCCGCGGGATTGGCGAAATAGCGCCAATCATAGGTCTCGGCCGAAACAACTCCGCGATAGCCGCGCGCCACCAGCCTATCCAGGTCGGCGCGCATATCGCGGTCGCCGTCACCCCAAGCAAGATGCGTCGTGCCGTCTGCCGCAACATCGACAAAATGCACGTGGGCGACATCATCGCCAAGCAGATCGAAATAATCGTCGATGGTATCCCCTGCCACCGCCATAGCGCCCAAATCCAGACACGCCTTAAGTGCCGGATGATCAACTGCCTCGATCATGCGCTTCGTGTCGGCCGCCGAGTTCACAATCATCGACTCAACCGGCTGTAGGGCCTCGAGCACCAGTCGCACGCCGCGCTCTCCCGCATGCTCGGCAATCGCACGCAGCATCGAGGCGCTGCGACCCCACGCGTCCTCGATCGGCTCGTTCAAAAATGCCCAGCCGCTCGAGACCATGACCTGCTCGGCTCCAAGTTCCGCCGCGATATCTACAACGTTCTTAAAGTACGCGAGCGTGCGGGCACGCGCCTCATTCCCGCGCGCCGCGATATTCCACGGCTTGGGGTTGTTCTGTTCGGGACAAAGCCCCACAATCCGAACCCCATACCGCTGCGACAGCTCCCGTACCCGCTCGAGCGAATCGTATCCATGGCAATCGACATACAGATGCATCGCCCCGGTCCAAAGCTCGCAACACGTGTAGCCCGAAGCCGACGCCGAAGAAAAGAACTCCTCAAGATCAAAGTAGCGATGGCTGATATTCATAACGGCAAGCTGGGGGTAGCTCATAATTACTCTCCAACCCAAACGGGGCCCCGTTCCATATAGGAGCGGGGCCCAATTACACAAACGTTATTTGCTCTTAGTAATCGAACTGGTGATAGTAACGACGGTAGTTGAGGTTGTGCTTGGTGACCGTCTCGTAGTAAGCGGCAAGGCGATCGGTAATCAGCGAGGAGAGGATCCACGGAGACACGATGACGCGGAACTCGTCGTCAAGGCCGGGGATCGCGAACTCGGCGGTGTCGATGATGTTGATGTCGGTGTCGCCGGTCACACCGCGGGTCAGGAAGGCGCGGACGCGCTCGTCGAGCTTGCGGT
>NZ_JBBNLT010000011.1:0-89899 GCF_040092345.1 Collinsella sp. CLA-ER-H7
TCGAATGTTGTGATGCTTTGCGTCTCGGGCCAGGCCACCCTTCGGGTTCGGCCACCACAGGGGGGGCGGGCACCTTTGTGGCGATCGGGTCCCAACGGCCTGTGCCTTGGTATACCATGTACGCCGTTCACGAATACACCCCACACCGCCGCACAACCCAGAAAGGCCCCCATGGACACCACCTTCAGCCACATCAAAGCCGTGTTCTGCGATATCGACGGCACGCTGCTCACGAGCCAGCACACGGTGTCCCCGCGCACCGTGGCGGCGATCCGCGCCCTGCGCGAGCACGGCGTGCTCTTTGGCCTGTGCACCGGGCGCGACGCCCATGCGACCGAGGCCATGTACGAGCTCTGGGGCATCGAAGGCCTGGTAGACGTGATGGTGGGCTGCGGTGGCGCCGAGGTCATCGACCGCGCGCACGACATCAACGAGCTGAGCTATCCGCTGCCGGGCGAGACCATCGCGCGCATCTGCGAGCACATGGCGGACCTTCCGGCAACGCCCGTCTGCCCCCGAGACGGCGTGTTCTACGTGCCCGAGAGCAACGCGTGCGTCGAGCACCTGTCGCGCGTCGATGGCGTGCCCTACCAGGTGGTCGATTTTGCCGAGTTTTTGCGCGAGCCGCAGCCCAAGGTGATGTTTACCATGGCGCCCGAGGTAATGCCGCGGGTGATTGAGCGGGCGTCGACGTTTGCCGACGACACTGTTAAGGCGGCGGCTCTGCAAACCACGCAGCGGCTCTACGAGTTCATGGATCCGCGCGTGTCCAAGACGCGCGGCCTTGTGCGCGTGGCGGAGCTCAACGACATGGAGCTCCAGGACATCTGCGTGTTTGGCGATGCCGATAACGACACCTGCATGGTGGCTGACGCCGGCGTGGGCGTGGCCATGGCAAACGGCAGCGACGCCACCCGTGCCGCCGCCGACTTTGTAACCGCGAGCAACGACAAAGACGGCATCGCGATCTTTATCGAGGAGCATCTGCTGTAGCGCCGGGGCAGAACCACCGCAAAGGGAGCAGGCTCCTTTGCGGTGGTCTCAGGCGATTTGGGCGAATTGATGCCTAAAATCTGCGCGAAAACCCAAATAACGTTGTCTGAACATTACGCTTCTAACCACCGATGAGTTGAAGATATTCCCATCAATTTGGTAGTCTATTCATCCCGGCTAATGACCTACCGTTCACGGTCGATTTTCGACCGTTCACAGGATGCTTGCTCTTGAGCAAAATGTTGTGCAAATAAATAAAATGCTATTAAAAAACTGATAACTAACTTAATTACCAGTAGAAACAGATTTTTTATAGCGAATAAAAGAAAGTAAATCTGAGTAAATGTCAAGAGAATTGAGAACTGGCTACAAAAATGTCGGTTTTGTTGCTCGGATGTTTAAACAATAGTTACAATAGTATTACTATGCGAGCGCAATTACAGATTGCGCAGATACGTTTGATAGTGAAAGAGCAAGATCGCGGTCTCTTGGGGAGGAGACATCGATGAAAGCGAATTCAGAAAAAACTAAGCAGAGTAAAAAAGCGACGCGCCGTGTACTGGCAGGCGTTTTGTGCGGAGCCTCCGTTTTGAGCCTGGTACTGTCGCTCGTCATGCCTCCGATCTCGCAGGCCATTGCAAACGATGCCCAGACAGGTTCTACCGAGGCGACCGTTGCAGACGCGAGCGCTTTGGGCGAGGACGCCGGTGCAGACGAGAACGTTTTGGGCGAGGAGACCAGTGCAGGCAATTCCACGGGCAAAGACGCTGAAGACCAGAATAGCAACGACGCCGAGGGCGACGAAACCTCTGGTGACGCTGCCACGGTAGGCCTTTCGTCCGATGATGCGGTCGCCAAAAGTGCCGAGCAGCCTGCGGATGATGGCGCCAATGATGAGAATGATGTCATGCCGACCGCAGCGGACGGCTTTACCGAGCTAAATCAAAACAACATCCATAATCAATTCGGAGAAGACGGAACGCCTGGTAGCTACCGTCTCACTGAGAATCTTGAGTACGCGGGCACTATCACGCTCAACCATGGCGAAACCGTAATTGACCTTAACGGCCACAAGATTATACATACAAGTGAAAATCAATCCCTGTTCAATATCACCGGCGGTGCAACGTTAACCGTCATGGACAGTCAGCAAGCTCCAGTGGACAATCCGATCGCCAGCGACTTTGCATGCTCCGACAGCACACTCAGCAAAAATGCCAACCTTGCCTCTGTGGTTTACGATGAGACTTCTAAAATTCCGGACAAGCTCATTTATTACGTAACTGGATCGTCTGTTAATGAAGACGGTACCAGCACTACTGAGGCTCTTTATAGACACGAAGTGACTATCGGTGGTGCCATCGTGGCGCGCAACAGCAGCAACAGAGTGAGTCTCATCAATCTCAATGGTGAGGGCTGTACGTTTAACCTTCAGAGTGGCGTGCTTACTCAAGAGGAAAATCGCAACGTTGGTCACCTTATCCATGCCGAGAATCGCTCTATCGTCAAGATGAGTGGCGGATACGTTTGTGGTGCTTCTGTGGGCAGAGATGGTGCTGGTGCTGGAATTGCTGTCATTGGCAACTCAACCCTGGAGATCTCTGACGGCGTAATCGCTGGTAACTATGCCCCCAGTGGCGGCGGCGTTTATGCCATGAATTCTACGGTAAACATGGTTGGCGGTATTATCTCCGGCAACGGTACAAATCAGGATCAACGCGGTTATGGCGCGGGAATTTGTGCTGAGAACTCTAGTGTGACCATTACGAATGGTTACATCACCAATAACAAATATCAGTTCTACCAGAACACTGATTCGACGGGGTGGAAGCATCTCGGTAACGGTTGCCACGGTGGTGGCGGCATTGCTGCCTTTAGCCAGTCTGAAGGACAGAAAATAGGCAGTTTGGTTATTAGCGGCGGCTACATCACGGGCAACTACTCTGCCGAGGCCGGCGGCGGTATTTATGCTGGCGCTTGGAATCGAGCTCTTTCCGGGTTTACGTTTTCTGGTGGAATCATCGCCAGCAATGTGGCGCAAAACTCAGAGGGTGGTGGCATCCGTATCGCTGCGCCTACAGTTGGCGAATTTAATGTGAGCGGCACGAAAGCCTACATCACTAACAATACGACCAATACCACCAACGACTGGGGTGGCGGCGGCGTGTTCGTTCAGGGTAGTAGTGACCAAGGCATTAAATCGGCGAGCCTCTATATATATAACGCGCTGATTACCAACAATCATGCCAATGGCTTTGGCGGCGGGTTTGCCGCTTGCCCGACTGGTAAGACTGCCATTACCGATACCAATGGCATCGCGATTTACGGTAATTCTGACGGTAGACCTGACGGTAGGGGTTATAACCGATCGGGTGGCACACACGAAAAGACCGATGACAAGGATTGGCGCCCTAACCACGAAGGCGGCGAAATAACTGAAGACTTTAAAAAAGCCGGTCACCAGGATCTTTTTCTTATTCGCGATAGTGCTAACGCTGAATCGCTGCCGTATATCGCTGCCGTAACGGGACAGATGCTTGGTGGCGGAGCTGCTAACTGGTCGGGCACGATCGACAATAATACACGAACGTCTATCGGCAAGTACGAGGGCGCCCAAGCTAAGTACATGATTGGCCTCAAGGCAAATCCTTTCCCCGATGATCAAGGGCTTGCCGTTAGTAAAGCCACGCTCTTCATCACGCACAACAGTTCCAACGTCCACGGTGGCGGAATCATGACCAACGGAGACGTTGTCGCCGGCTTCACCGCGCAGGTGAGTGTGTATCCCAAGATGAAGCTCAACGGCATTAAGAAACTGACGGGCCGCGCGCTCGAGAAAGACGAGTTTGAGTTCGAGCTGCTCAAGCAGAATCCGATTGTTGACGAGAATGGCAAGCCGATTGTTGACGAGAATGGCAAGCCTTTATACACAGTTCCGAGCTTTGACTCCAAAGATAAGCTTCAGCTCAATGGCTGCTCGGTTGTCGGTACGGTGAGAAACGACATAGATGGAAATTTCACCTTTGATCTGGGTGAAGTTTATGCCGATGACGCTCTTGTTTACTACTTGGTAGAGGTTCCGGACGCGAAAAAGGGCGTGACTTGCGACGAAAAAATCTACAAAATTGATCCTAAGGTTGTGCCGGATGAGGGCAATTCGCACTGGGTGCTTGACATTAAATACGAGTATTACAAAGTCGAGAGCGTTTCGGTAACGGTAATAAATGAAGATTCTGGCGCAAATCCGCCAGAACCAGCAGCCATCGCAGCAACTGAAGGCGAAAACGCTGTTATCGTTAAGCTTACCAGTGGTGCAACTTTCACCAACAAGTACGACTCGAAGGGCTCCTGGACGCCTGCAGCGACTAAGGTCGTTGAGGGCGGCGAGATGAAGGAGTTTACGCTTCAACTTGCGAAAGACAGCGAATTTAAAAACATCATCGGTACTGCCGTGACCTCTGGTAAAGATAAGACGCAGACGCTTTCGTTCAAGGGCACCACAAATAAAACGGTTGAGCTCGAGTACTCGCTCTCTGATATCAAGGATAATCCCGACGACTCGGGCGACTCCACGGGTGGCCCTTCCAAGACCTTCACGTACTACGTGCGTGAGATGGACGAAAGCACGACCTATCCGCATTACAAGTTCGATCAGTCGGTCTATCGATTTGATGTCACGATGGCGGACCAAAAAGACGGAACAATCAAGGCTACGAATGTAACCTACACCAAGATCAAGGACGTCCGCGGCAAGGATGTTGCCGACCCGAAGCCCATTAACTTTGACAGTACCAAGCCCGAGTCCACTCCCACCTTCACCAACACCTACTCCACCTCTTTGCCCCTTTCTGGTATGTCGGGCGTCACTCTGACGTACCTTGCCGGCGCGGCGGTGCTTTGCGCTGCTGCGGCCTGGATGCACATTCGTCGCAAGGCGAATGCGAAGGGAGGTAAGCGTCGTGAATAAGAAAGTTTGCTCCTTCCCGATCTTGTTTGCGCTGCTTGCCCTCCTGATCGGCACCTGCGCGGTTGTGTTCCCCGCTTCCGCGCAGGCCGCGCCGACCTCGACCGGTTCCATCACGGTGAGCGGCACCGTGGCGAGCAGCTACGACGCCTACCAGATCTTTAGCGCCAACGTCGTCGACGGCGACAGCGACGCCAAGATCGCCACCGACCTCGCCTGGGCAAGCGACGCCGCGCGTGACGCCGCGCTGCCCGTGCTGCGCAGCGCCGGCATGCCCAATTCCCAGACCACCGCGCAGGAAGCTGCCGAGTGGCTCAACACCGATTCCCACCTTACGAGCGCGCTGAGCGCACAGCTCGCTCGTTCCCTCCAGAGCTCTGGCGCCGTGTCCGTGGCCCTTAACGCGGGCACGACGGCCGGGCTGCCCTGCGGCTACTGGCTCATCGTCGCAGACGACGACGCCATTTCCCAGAACGAAGTCGGCACCGCGCCGATCATGGCCCTGGTGGGCGGCAGCGCCGTCAGCGTCAAGCCCAAGGCCGCGACCCCCAAGGTGTCCAAGCACGTGCTGGAGGACAGCGCCGCCGCCTGGCAGAAGGCCGCCGACGCCACGGTCGCCGACGACCTGTACTGGCGCCTCTCTGCCACGGTCCCGTCGGGGCTCACGGCCTACGACACCTACACGGTGCGGTTCGTCGACACCATGAGCGCGGGGCTCGACCCCTCCAAGGTGGCCGCGAGCATGCGCGTGTACGTGGCGGCGGGTGCGGACGGCGGCTTCGACGCCGTCTCGGCCGGCAGGGACGGGCGCGCCGGCACCGAGCCCGCGAAGGGCTGGACCGATATCACGGCCCAGTGCGCCACCAAGGTAGCGGCCGACGGCAAGACCTTCACCGTGCGCACCGGCGACCTCATCGCCGCGCTCGGCGGGACCGAAGCCTTCACCGCGGGCGCCCGCGTGGTCGCCGTGTACAACGCGCCGCTCACCAGCGCGTGCAACCACGGCATCGCGAAGGGCAACCCCAACGAGGTCTGCCTGCGCTACCCGCGCTCTCCCCTCGCCGACCAGTCCGGCGATGCCGGCTTTACCCGCACGCCGAGCGACGATGCATGCGCCTACACCTGGGATCTCGCACTCACCAAGCGCGGCAGCGACGGCGACAAGCCGCTTGCCGGGGCGGTCCTGAGCATCGCCGATGACCGTGGTCGCACACTGGCGGCCGACGGCACGTGGGATGCGGAGGGCAAGGCCACCGTCACCACGGGCGAGGACGGCCGCGTGACCGTCTCGGGCGTGGACTCGGGCAAGCTGGAGGTCCGTGAGCTCAAAGCGCCCAAGGGCTACACCGCCTTTGAGGGCACGCGCTCCGTGACGGTCAAGGCCGAGGGCCTGGACGTCGACCAGGTGGCCGCCGCCAAGCCTAAGCTCACCATCACGGCCGAGTCGCCCCTGCGCGCCGACAGCGCGGACGGGTCGACGGGCAGCCTGGAGGCTTCGCTCATCAACACGCCCACCGGCACACCCCCTAGCATTACCACCGGAGGCTTTATGCCCTCGACTGGCGATATGGCAATGTACGCCGCGGCCGCCGCAGCGGTCGCCGGAGCCGCGCTCATCGTGGTCGCGCTCCTGGTCAAGCGGGGAGGTGGCAGCCATAAAGAGTAGCTGGCAGCCCCACAGAGAGCGGGGCGAGACGTAGCGAAGTAGATGCTAAGACACAGACAGATGATGACCGATCGAATGAGTTACGAAGTAGAAAGCAGAGGAAAGAAGATGCACATGAACAAGAACATCGCACGCCTGGCAGTAACCGCCGGCCTCACAGCGGCGCTGAGCTTTGGCGGCGTGATGGCCCCGGTGACCATGGCGTTTGCTGATGATACGCCTGTGGCTACGACGAACGGTAATGTGACGATCAATGATGACGGCTACGCGGGTACGACCTATAAGGGCATCAAGATTTTCTCCGCTACGGTTACGCAGGATCAGACAAGCACCGATGTTTGGGACTCTACCCATGAGAAGACGCTGTCCGATATTAAGTGGGCATCGGATGAAGTGAGGGATGCCGTCAAGAACGTGTTTGCGGGTAACGCTTATGCCAACAAGCCGGAGAATGACGACGCTCAGGCATGGGCAGAGTTCATTAAGGAACAAGCAGGTTCCGATAACGTTAGCGAGGGTGCCAAAGTTAATGCGGACAACAAGCTGAACGTGATTGCGGAGAAACTCATAAACACCAAGGGTCTTGTGTGGACGGACCTTGTCAACCAGCAAACTAAGAAGTTGGATGCCGGCTATTGGCTTTTCGTGACCAACCAGCCGTGCTCGACTAAGGATAACAATAAGACCAATGGTAATGTTGACGCGTTCACCTCACCGATTTTCACCATCGTCGGCGGCGCCGATGTGAATGCGGAGCCCAAGAAGAGCGTCCCCAACGTGACCAAGGCCGTCAAGGACGACGCACTGCATAGCACATTCGGTGACTTTCTGAACCCCAATAAGGCCGCTGACTCAGCTATGGACGATTGGGTCGATTATAAACTCGCCGGTACGGTTGCGAGTAATATCAACACCTACAGCACCTACACGTACACCTTCACGGATACGCTTCCCAAATCCATGACGCCCAAGTTTAAGGATGACGGCACGACGCCCGATGTCACGGTCAAGATCGGTGGTACCGAGGTTAAGAATGGCTACAATGCCGGATACGATGACGGTACGCTGACTGTCAGCTTCTCCAATCTCAAGGGTTGCAAGGGTGAGGGCGACACTGCTATCCTGCTGAACAGCAACTCTGAGGTGACTGTCGAATACCAGGCTAAGCTCGACTCTAGCAAGATCTTTGATAAGGGCAAGATCAAAGAAGAGTTCAAGGATATGGTTGGTAAAGCCCAGATAAATAAGGTTACGCTGACCTATTCCAACAACCCACATGATGAGAGTGCTACGGGAACCACGGTTGAGCACCCTGCTTATGACTACACCTATGGCATCGATGTCACCAAGTTGGGCTCCGATAATAAAGATAAGGGGCTCGCGGGCGTTGAGTTCACGCTGCAGGAGCAGGGCGATGATGGTAGCTATATCAAGGCGGATGGCACCAAGGCGAAGGATAGCGAGCAGGCCAAACTGACGACCGACGCAGACGGCAAGATTAACGTTGTCGGTCTTGATGAGGGTACTTACGTCCTTACGGAGGTCAAGCCGGCGCCTGGATATAACAACTCCCACAGTGATGGCATCACGTTCACCATTACTCGCGGAACGCTTCCGGCAGACGATACGACTGTGGTCAACCCGGGCTGCACTCCTGCTCCTGGTACCGATACGAATCTCGTCAAGGTGGCTAAAACTAAAACCGAGGCAGCTGACGGCAAGGTGCACCTCACCGTCATCGATAAGAAGGGCTCCAACCTCCCGCTGACCGGCCTTAACGGCGTGACCTTCACTTGGATCGCTGGTGGCGCGGTGCTGTGCATCGGCGTGGCGCACCTCATCCGCAGCCGTAAGCAGGCTGAGGAGTCCGAGCAGGAGTAACGCTCGCTCACCCATCCCTTTGGCAGGTGGGATGTGATGGCCATGAGACTTGCGGACACTTTTCTCGTCCATCCACGTTCTTGCTTTGCCATTCTCTTTTCGGGGCAGACTCCACACTGGAGTCTGCCCCGTTTTTTTGGATAACGCAGCCAGCCTCCACCGTCCGATGCGGGTACGTTCGTCATCGCGTTTCTTGACTCGTATGAGGTTCGGATTAAGGTCCGTAGGCGCACGCGCGGTGCGGACGGTAGAAGGCATTTGCGCCGCAACAAGCGCAAATAAGAATGCCCGGGGTTAGAGGCCCGGGCATTTAACAAAAGCTGAAAACTAGGCCGCCCGCGCTCCCAAACATTTACGCGGGGTGCGTCGTTTTCTATTGACATTGTATCCCGAATCGCCCCGCCGATTCGGGACATTTTGAAAACGTAAATATGGGCTTAGGCACGAACGGAATCTCGTTAATTCCGAAAATTATGTATAATTCCAATATAAACTGGAATCAAACGAAAACGATGGAAATGAACGAAGCGCTAATCTACTTACAAGAAGCACTAGGGCTCTCCGCCAAGACCAAAACTTGGCCTGGATCCGCACGCTTGCCGCTGCATCTGCGGGCGATTGAGGTCCGCGCTGTTGACGCAAACGGTTTTTCGTTTTTGCTTGCAAGTTTGCCTACTGGCGTCGGGCTTCCCGAGGCTAAGAGAGTCTATAGTCAGCTAGCCTTGCGCGCGGAGACTCCTGTTGTCGTTTCGTTTCCTGATGCCGATGCACGTCAGCGCAAAGCATTGGTCGCACAAGGGATTCCCTTTGTCTGTCCCGGTAGACAGGCTTTTCTTCCATTTATGGGCACAGCTTGCACGGAGAGGGGCGGTGCCCGGTTTCGCAATCACGCGACCAAGATGTCGCCCAACGCGCAGGCTGCCGCAATCTGGGGAGCAACCCAGGAGCCATATCGTCCCTATGACCTTTGTCGTGCGCTTGGGATCTCGGCAAGCCGTGCGAGTGAGGCCATAACCGAGCTTGTCGACAGGGGGCTCGCGAGGCGCGAACGTTGCGAGCGACGTGTCGTCGTGCTCCCTGTCGCCGTTGATCTTTTGCTCAGCGAGCACATGGCAGAGCTCTCCTCGCCTGTCTCGAAGGTCTTTTTTGCAAGGAAGACGCCGAAGATCGACTATCTTGTTGACGCCGGGGAGACGGCGCTCGCCGCGCGTTCGATGCTCGCTGCACCGGGCATGGAACAAAAGGCCGTCTTAAGAAGTACATGGCGTCAACTGAGCGACCTCGAAGTCGCAGACGGCGAGTTGCCGGATAACGAGACGGCGATGATCCAAGTGTGGCGCTATGCGCCCGTGTTTGCCGGCTCCTCCCGTGTCGACGACATTTCGCTTGCGCTATCTTTGGCGGCAATCGACGATGAGCGAATTCAGCTCGAAGTCGATCGCATGTTTGGAAAGGAATATCCATGGCAAGAAGCGCTGTAGAAGGTCTCCAAGAATTTCAGCAGCATATGCAAGAAGCTGCAGGATCGTATGCCCTTAT
This sequence comes from Collinsella sp. CLA-ER-H7, assembly GCF_040092345.1. Taxonomy (NCBI): domain Bacteria; kingdom Bacillati; phylum Actinomycetota; class Coriobacteriia; order Coriobacteriales; family Coriobacteriaceae; genus Collinsella; species Collinsella sp. CLA-ER-H7. Next base: position 10,044 of record NZ_JBBNLT010000011.1, read on the forward strand.
CGGCGGCACGGCATGCGACATTTTGCTCGCGGAGGCGGGGCTTTCATTCAGGGCGACTCACGATTTTGATGTGGTAATTGTCGCCGATGACCGGTTGCCTCAGACGGCGGAAGCCATATGGACTTTGGTGCGTGATGGCGGCTACCGCTGCGGCTGGGGCGAAGGTAAAGGCTCATGTTTTTATCGGTTTACAGAGCCTAAGAGGCCGGGTTACCCCCATATGATCGAACTCTTCGCGAAGTGCCCCGACTTTCTAAAGGGTCGTGAGGGGATTGATGTGGCGCCAATTCACGTTGATGAAAACATAAGCAGTCTTTCGGCAATTTTGTTGGACGATGCTTACTACAGCTTGTTCCTTCAGGGAATTCGGACCGTAGGCGGCGTTTCGGTCCTGGGTACGGAATACATTGTTCCGTTCAAAGCGAAGGCGTATCTCGACCTAAAAGCTAGAAGGGAAGCGGGGGAGAACGTTGATTCGAGGAAGGTAAAAAAGCATAAACGCGATGCGCTGAGGCTTGCTCAGCTGCTTGGCGAGTCGGAAGGCGTCGACCTACGCGGAGAACTGAAGGACGATATGCTTGCGTTTGTTAAAGATTGTGAGGTGGGCGACGTCAATCTGAAACAGATTGGGGTTGCGGGCGTAACGATGGCGCAGTTGCTCGAGACGATGAAAGCAACATATGGCTTGATTGGTTGAGTGGAGTTACGTGGCCCGGACGGTGCAGTCTAGCTGCGTTGTCCGGCGCATGAGCTCGCTAATCGGCTATTATTTGTTTAGACAACCTGAGCTGTAGAGGAGTGACCGGCGATGGTGCAGGGCGCCAAACATATGAAGAGCAATAACGCCGCGGACAACGGCGGCTCAAGCCCTCAGCCCAAACCTCAACCAAAGCCCAAGCGTCGCCGCAAGCGACTTCCGCGCTGGGCCGACCGGCTCATCACCATCGTTATCATCCTTATTGGCGTGGGCCTTATGACCTGGCCGTGGATCTTGGACCGGCTCGAAGCCTCGGGCGTGTTCAACCAGATCAGCACGGTGTCCAGCACCGTGGACGCGCTGTCTGCCGAGGAGCGCGAGCGCATCCTGCTCCAGGCGCGCTCCTTTAACGAGCAACTGGCGGGCGAGGCCACCGAGCTCCCCGCCGACCAGATCGAGCCCTATGCCCAGCAGCTCATCTTTGACCGCGACCCCATGATGAGCTGGGTCGAGATCCCTTCCATCGACGTGAGCATGCCCATCTACCACGGCACGAGCGAGGAGGTCCTTATGGCGGGCGTCGGCCACCTGGAGGGCACGAGCCTGCCGGTAGGCGGCGCCTCGACGCATTGCGTGCTCACCGCGCACTCGGGCATGCGCAACCTGAGCATGTTCGACGACATCCATTCGCTGGAGCCCGGCGACCTGGTGCTGCTGCACACCATGAACAAGACGCTCGCCTACAAGATGGTGGACTCCGAGGTGGTGCTGCCCGAGGAGATGGAGTCGCTGACCATCGAGCCCGGTGCCGACAAAGTGACGCTCGTCACCTGCACGCCCTACGGCGTAAACGACCATCGCCTGTTGGTGCACTGCGTGCGCACCAAGTACAGCAAGAAGGATGTCGACAAGCAAAAGTCGCTGGCCGGCCGCCACTGGGGCAAGCGCGAGTTTGCCGTGCTCATCGTGGTCGTAGCCATTGTGTTGTTGCTGCTGGACATCGTGATCCACGCGGTCCGCAAGCGCCGCAAGGCCAAGGCCTCGGCATAAGACATTCTCCAGAACCACCACAAAGGGGACAGGCACCTTTGTGGTGGTCGGGACTTCCAAACCATCACAACATTCGATGAAAATCGCGATTTTGGCGAAAAACATCGAATGTTGTGATGGTTTTCGTTGCGGGCGAGACGGCTTTCGTTACGGGCGGGATGCTTTTCGCTGTGGACGGTGCGGTTTCGTTGCAGAACCGCCGGCCCGCCGCCTGCCAACCGCCGCCCTCGATACGTTTTCGCTGCATTTGGGTAAAGCACCTGCTCCAAGCGGCGTTGCCTTGTATACTAGAGCGGTTTATCTGTTATGCGGAAGGGAGCGCCTATGGCACTCAGCGAGAAAGACGTGCGCGGCATCGCCGAGTACGCAAAGATCGCACTGACCGATGACGAGCTCACCCAGATGACGTCCTACCTGAACGACGCCGTCCAGATGCTCGAGCCCGTCTTGCAATATGACTTGCCCGACGTGGAGCCCACGTTCCATCCTATCGGAAGCCTGTCCAACGTGATGGGCGATGACCTGCGCGAGCCCGAGCGCGACCTGCCGCTCGACGTTGCGCTCGAAAACGCCGGCAGCGCGCGCGACCGCTACTTCCGCGTGCCGTCCATTTTGGGAGAGGGGGAGAGCGAGTAATGGCGCTAAGCTTCGATTCCCTTACCGCTGCCCAGATCGCCGCGGGCGTTGCCGCCGGCGACTTTACCGCTACCGAGGTGGCCCAGGCCTCCCTTGCCGCCATCGAGGCGCGCGAGGGCGGGGTCCAGGCATTCCTGCAGGTGTCGCCCGAACTTGCGCTCGAGGCCGCTGCGCGCGTGGATGCCGACCGTGCCGCAGGCAAGCCGCTGCCCCCGCTCGCGGGCGTGCCGCTGGCCATCAAGGATAACATGAACCTCGTGGGCACGCGCACCACCTGCGCTTCCCGCATGCTCGGGGACTACCAGAGCGTCTACACCGCTACCTGCGTCCAGCGCATGCTCGATGCCGGCTGCCTGCCCATGGGCAAGGCCAACATGGACGAGTTCGCCTTTGGCAGCTCCACCGAGAGCTCGGCGTTCCATCGCACCAACAACCCCTGGGATACCGAGCGCGTGCCCGGCGGCTCCTCGGGTGGCTCCGCTGCCGCCGTCGCCGCGGGCGAGGTCGCGCTCTCGCTGGGCTCGGACACCGGCGGCTCCATTCGCCAGCCGGCGTCGCTGTGCGGCGTGGTGGGCTTTAAGCCCACGTATGGCGCCGTGAGCCGTTACGGCGTGGTTGCCTTTGGCTCGTCGCTCGACCAGGTGGGTCCTTTTGGCCGCACGGTCGAGGATGTCGCGCTGGCCATGAACGCGCTTACCGGCGCGGGCCATGATCCGTACGACTGCACCAGCCAGGATTGCGCCGTCGACTTTACCGAGCATCTCAACGACAGCATCGAGGGCAGGCGCGTGGGCATTATCCCTGCGTTTATGGAGGCCGAGGGCCTGACGCCCGAGGTCAAGGCCGCTGTTCAGCGCGCCGCCCAGGAGCTGCAGAACCAGGGCGCCGAGCTGGTCGAGGTCGACCTGCCGCACCTGGACGCCGCCATCGCCGCCTACTACGTCATCGGCCCGGCCGAGGCGTTCTCCAACCTGGCCCGTTTCGACGGCATTCGCTACGGCTACCAGGAGGAGGGCTGCGCCAACCTGTCCGACCAGAGCTCGCTTTCGCGCGCCCACGGCTTTGGCGCCGAGGCCAAGCGCCGTCAGATGCTCGGCGCCTACCTGCTGAGCTCGGGCGTGTACGACAAGTACTACTACGCTGCGCAAAAGGCCCGCACGCTCATCACGCAGGACTACGATGCCGCGTATGCCAAGGTGGACACCATCCTCATGCCCGCCTCGCCGCGCACGGCCTTTAAGTTTGGCGAGATTAGCGATCCCACGCAGATGTACCTTTCGGACCTGTATACCATTTCGCTCAACATTTGCGGCAACGGTGGTATCTCGGTGCCGCTGGGCCTGGGCGAGGATACTCAGCTGCCCGTTTCTGCCCAGCTAGTGGGTCCGGCCTTTAAGGACCGTCAGCTGCTCACGTTTGCCCGCGCCCTGGAGCGCGGCTTTGCCGATGCCGCCACGGGTGCGCCCGCGCTTTCCGTCGCGCCCGATTTTGCCGGGAAGGGAGGCGAGCTGTAATGAAGGAGCTTTCCGAGGTCCTGCAGGATTGGGAGGCCGTGATCGGCCTGGAGATCCATACCGAGCTCACCGCACTCGATACCAAGATGTTCTGCAACTGCAAGCTCAGCCACGATGACGAGCCCAACGCCAACGTGTGCCCGGTGTGCCTGGGCCTGCCCGGCGCCCTGCCGGTGCCCAACAAGCGCGCCATCGAGAGCATCGTCAAGGCCGGTCTCGCCACCAACTGCGAGATCCAGCGCCACTCGATGTTCTACCGCAAGCACTACTTCTATCCCGATATGGCCAAGAACTTCCAGACCACGCAGGGTCCGGTCGCCTTTGCCATGTACGGTCACCTGGACCTGGACGTGACCGGTCGCGGTGCCGCCGAGCGCCCCGACTGCGCGTTTGGCGAGGCCGAGGCCCAGAGCCTGGCGAGCGCCTCGGCCAATGCCGAGGGCCTGTCCACGTCCATGACGTCGACCATGCGCGAGGGCAACCAGCGCGTCGGCCACCTGGCCAGCTACGACGCGTCCAACCTGCAGATGCCCGAGCGCCGCGAGGACGGTTCCTACACGGTGCCTATCCGCATCCTGCGCATCCACATGGAGGAGGACGCCGCCAAGATGGTCCACGTGGGCGGCGCCGAGGGCCGCATTACCGCCGCCGCCGAGTCGCTCGTCGACTACAACCGCTGCGGCACGCCTTTGATTGAGCTCGTGACTGAGCCCGATCTGCGCACGCCCGAGGAGGCTCGCCTGTTTATGGAGAAGCTCCGTCGCATTTTTGTGACGCTGGGCATTTCCGACTGCTCCATGGAGAAGGGCTCCATGCGTTGCGACGGCAACGTGTCACTGCGCCGCCGCGGCGAGACCAAGCTGGGCACCAAGACCGAGCTCAAGAACCTCAACTCGTTTAAGAGCCTGCATGACGGTCTTGCCTACGAGATCTGCCGCCAAGCCGAGGTGCTCGAGGAGGGCGGCATCATCTATCAGGAGACCCGCCACTGGGAGCCCAGCCGTAAGCGCACCGTGGTTATGCGTGTGAAGGAGACGGCCGACGACTATCGCCTGTTCCCCGATCCCGACCTAGCGCCGTTCGATCTGGACGACGAGTTCATCGACCGCTGCCGAGGCGAGATTCCCGAGCTGCCCGATGCCAAGCGTGCCCGTTTTGAGGCCGACTTTGGCATTAAGGCCGCCGATGCCGAGCAGATCGCTGGCGACCCGGAGTTCGCCGAGTTCTTTGAGGCGGCCGCTGCCGGTATGGCTGGCAAAGAGGCTCAGACGGTCGCAAACCTGCTGGTGAACGAGATGATCGCCTACCTTAAGGGCGCAGGCGTGTCGCTCGCCGAGTCCGGCATCGCGCCGGCTCAGGTGGCAGCGCTGGCTAAGCTGCTGGCGACCGATGCCATCAGCTCCAACCAGGCGCACGAGGTCTTTGAGGCCATGGCCCAGACCGGCGACGACCCCAACAAGATCGTCGACGAGCGCGGTATGCGTCAGGTGAGCGATGCCGGCGCGCTGCAGCCGATTGTGGACGAGGTGCTGGCAAACTGTGCCGATCAGGCGCAGCAGTATCGTGACGGCAACCAGAAGGTCATCGGCTTTTTGGTGGGCCAGTGCATGAAAGCGAGCCGCGGCAAGGGCAACCCGAAGCTCTTCAACGAGTTGCTGAGAACGTCGCTCTCGTAAGCGGGAACCGAGGGGCCGGGCGCAGGGCCTTGCCCCTCAATTTCGGACAGTCCTGACTCACGACGGGGGCGCCACTGGCGCCTCCTGTTCGTGCGGAACTCATTGAGAGGCAAGGCCCTGCGCCCGGCCCCTCGGTTCCGTGACGACTCGGCCGTTCGGGTCAGGTGGGGCGGAATGGAATAGAGTGAATGGGCGTGCCGTCGGCACGCCCATTGTTTTGTGGACGTGGTGCAGGGACGGTCCCCTTGGTCACATCGCGCCCCAAGATTTCCAAAAAGTTAACCTTTGTTGACCTTAATAGTTAGATAAACTAAACTATTTTCCAAAAGTGTGCTCGAGCAAACTTGTTTACTCGGGTGCTGAGGCACCGTGCCGCGTCCAATGCGGCAAAAGGGAGAAGCAACATGAAGAAGTCGACGTTTAACACCCTGCTTGTCGGTGGCGGTTTTCTGCTTGGCACGGCCGGCATCAAGCTGCTCACCAGCGCTCCGGTAAAGAATGCCTGCGTGCAGGGCATCGCGTGCGGTATGCGCGTCAAGAACTGCTACCAGGACATGGTCGAGCAGGCCAAGGCTAATGTCGATGACATGGTTGCCGAGGCTGCCTACATCACCCAGAGCGAGGCCGCTGCTGACGAGGCAGCCGAGTAACGCTCCCAGGCACAAACTATGAGATTCTCGATTATTAGCGAGATCCCCGGCAGGACCCGTCTTCAATTGGCGGGTCCTGTGCCAGAGAGCGATCTCGATGCACTTCTTAAGCTCAGCGGCGATATCGACGGCGTGCGCAAGGTGCGCGTGTATGGCCGCATTGGCCAGATGGCGCTGGAGTACGACGAGCCGCGCCGCGCAAGCGTGCTCGACGCCCTAGGCGCACTCGATGCTCAAGCTATCGCCGATGCCAAGTCGGGCTACGTGATGCAACTCGAGCCGCGCAAGCATAAACTCGTTATGGACCTGGCCACACTTATCGGCGCCCACTACGCACGTCGCTGGTTCTTGCCGACGCCTCTGCGTGCGGTGTTTGTCGTGGCCGGTTACATGGCATTTTTGCGCGCTGCCCTTCATGAGCTGGCGCAGCCGCGCCTGACCGTTCCTGTGCTCGACGCTTCGGCCATCGGCATTTCGTTTGTCAAGCGTGATGTCGACACCGCGGGCCAGACGATGTTCCTGCTCAACGTGGGCGAGCTGCTCGAGGACTACACCCGCGCCATGAGCGAAAACGAGCTCATCAACTCGCTGCTCGATGTGCCCGACAAGGCGCAGAAGGTCGTCGGCGACACCGAGGTAAGCGTTGCCGCCACCGAGCTTGAGCCCGGCGACCTGGTCGCCGTGCGCACTGGCATGTCCATCTGCATCGACGGCGTGGTTGAGCAGGGGAGCGCCATGGTCAACCAGGCGACCCTGACCGGCGAGCCGCTGGCCGTCGAGCGCAGCGCAGGCGACGACGTGTTCGCCGGCACCGTCGTGGAAGACGGCAGCATCTTGGTGCGCGTGCGCGCCAATACGGCGCAAACCAAACTGCGCTCAATCGTCTCGCTCGTGCAGACGGCCGACTCGCTCAAGTCCGAGGGCCAGTCGCATATGGAGGACCTTGCCAACAAGATCGTCCCGTGGAACTTCCTGCTCGCGGGCCTGGTTGCGCTTACTACCCGCAGCCTCATCAAGACCTCGGCGGCGCTGATGGTCGACTACTCGTGCGCACTCAAGCTCACGGGCTCCGTCGCCGTCATGACTGCTATGAGCGATGCCGCCAAGATGGGCGTCATGGTCAAGGGCGCCAAGTACTTCGAGTCGTTTGCCAAGGCCGACACCATTGTGTTTGATAAGACCGGCACGCTCACCGAGGCGCAGCCGCGTCTTGCCTGCGTGCTCACCACCGATGGCTGGAGCGAGGACGAGATTCTGCGCCTTTCTGCTTGCTTGGAGGAGCATTTCCCGCATCCGGTGGCGCGCGCCGTGGTAAATGCGGCACGTGAGCGCGGACTCGAGCACCGCGAGCGCCATGCCGCCGTCGAGTACATCGTGGCGCACGGCATCGCTTCGTCCATCGAAGGGCGTCGTGCCATCATCGGTTCCGCGCACTTTGTATTTGAGGACGAGGGCGCGCAGCTCGAGTCCGACATCAAGGAGCGCATCGAGTCCCAGATGCAGGGCCTGTCGCCGCTGTATCTGGCGGTCGACGGCACCGTTGTGGGCGTGCTCGGTATCGAGGACCCGCTTAAGCCCGGGGTCCGCGAGGCCATCGCCGACTTGCACGCGTTGGGCGTTAAGCACGTGGTCATGCTCACGGGCGACTCGGAGCGTACGGCCGAGCGCATTGCTCGCGAGGCAGGTGTCGACGAGTTTAAGGCCGAGCTACTGCCCGAGGACAAGTACGCGTATGTTGAGCGCATTAAGGGCGAGGGGCGCCACGTTGCCATGGTGGGCGACGGCGTCAACGATTCGCCGGCGCTCGGTTTGGCCGACGTGGGGCTGGCAATGGGTGGCGGAAGCGACATTGCCAAGGAGGTCGCCGATATCATCCTGACCGATACGGATCTGGCCGCGATCGTGCGCCTGCGCCGTATGAGCCAGGGTCTCATCGACCGTCTGACGAGCTCCTACTCTAAGGTGATGCTCACCAACTCGGCGCTGTTGGCATTGGGTATTACCGGCGCGATTACCCCGCAGGCGTCGTCGCTACTGCACAACGGCTCGACGATCGCCTATAGCCTGGGCAACGCAAAGGCTTACCTGCGCTAGCAGACGTGTTCGCCCACGTTATCTGGCCTGCACCCTGACGGCATCGGTGCTGTCTGGGTGCAGGCCTTTTGCATTTGACCATTCGCTAGCTTCTTTATATAGTGGTGCTAGCATGGCTAGCAATTGAAGGGAGCGGGATCGACGTGGGTACTGTTAGCGGCATGGCACAGGTGAACGTTCGCGTGGATCGCCAGGTCAAGAACCGTGCCGAGGAGGCGCTGCGGCTTTCGGGCGGGTCGCTGCCCGAGCTCATCAAAAAGGTGGTGGCCAAGGTCGCGCAGGGTGGCGGGCAGTGCGAGGAAGTGCTGTCTGCCGTTGATGGCCGGCAACAGACCGTCGCGCACGATACTCCGTTCGCCGCATCGTGGGCAGCGGCAGATCGGCTTTATGCAGATTTGGGCATCGCTACGTCGCCCGTATCCGACGATCGCGGTTGGGACACAATCTATTCCGAAGCCATGGACGAGCGCTATCGCCAAAAGGGGATGATCCAGTGAGTGGGGCTCCCCTCAAAATAATGGTGGACGCCAACGTATGGGTTGATTCGTTTTGCGTCGACCATGCCGAGTCGCTTGCCGCGCGTGCGTTTATTAGGCAGGCAGCAGAGACGGGGGCATTGCTGTTCTTCCCGGTGCATATTGCCAAGGACGTGCTGTACGTTGTCCAACACGAGCTGAGGCGTAGCGTTCTTGCCAGCGGGGGAGCGCTCGACGAGGCATCTGCCCGCGCGATTGGCGATGCGGCGCTGGCGTTTGTTCGGAACATGACCGAAAACGCCACAGCCGTGGGCGCAGATGCGTCGGACCTTTGGTTGGCCGACAAATACTTAGCGCTCCATCGCGATTACGAGGACAACTTGGTGCTCGCCGCGTGTAAGCGCGCACAGGTCGATTACTTGGTGACCAACGATCGCAAGCTGCTCGAACATGCCGATCTTGCAGCAAAGACCCCGCGCCAAATGATGCCGATTCTGGCTTTGGCCGAACGTGGCGGCGCGGCTATCGGTTGACGCGAACTGTTTGCGGGCCTCTTGGACGACGATGCGTCAAGGGACCCGCGTCTGCTATTTACAAAAGCTCGGCCTTAATGGCGGGACTTTCTGCGAGCTTTTCGGCTGCCTTTTCGTCGGAGCTGTCGAGTGCTGCCAGACTGCGGTAGACCCACTCGTTGACCTGGGTGTTCTTGACGCCTGCGGTCTGCATAAGGGCGCCTACCTCGCGGATTGCTGCGAGCAGATCGGCTTTGGGACCCGCGAGCTCGACCTCGATGCCGTGGTAGGCGGCCACGCCGCGGTTCTCACTCACGTGGTCGATAAAGCCCTCGACGGTCTCAAGCTGCTGGGCGAGAGCCGCATCATCGTCAGCGTCCAGCGCGACGAGTGCGTTCGATACCGTGAGGGCGGGATGTCCGCAGGGGACAAAGCCCTCGATGACATCCATAGCTTCGGTAATGGTTGAGCCCAGGCCTGCGAGGGCATTGACGAGTTGCTGCTTGGTATCCATAACGGTCCTTTCGACGGGTCAATTTTGCTTGGCGAAAATATACGTGACGCGATCGGTAGCAAAAGTGCGAAGTGCGGCGCACATTGGGGTCTTCACAGCTCGTGCATAGAACAGCTGTCCGCTTTCAGAACGTGGTAAGATAACACTCCACAAGCGGGGCTCGCCCTGCATGTTCCTTGAAAAGTCGACGGGTGTTGGGTATTCGTGCCCGATACCATCCAGACTTTCCCGACATTCGGGGGCGACTGGTTTCGACACGATAGCTCTGAGAGAGGAAGCAAGCCGAGGTCTCCTCGCCTCGTTAAACAGGGGTACCGTCAAATTGAATTGACAACAACTCTTCTTTTGAGCCTATGGCTCTCGCTGCTTAGTTTATAGCGGCGCGTCAACCCGGTGATTTCCCCGCCACCGGCGCGACGTCATTTTAGGGGAATGCTCCTGCGCACGTAATCGGTATGGCGCAGGCTAAGACCGAACCGGTTAGGACGCCGCGAGCGTGTCGCTGCGCGCAAAGCGTCCGAGACTAAACCAGCGACTGAGCTTGGAGATGCCAATCAGGGGGCTTTCGTGGACCGGAGTTCGATTCTCCGCGCCTCCACCATAAGTAACAGGCAGGTAGAGTAGTGTCTCTACCTGCCTTTTTATTTCTAGTCCGCACCGCGGAGAATCGAACTCTGTGCAGGGCGCGGGCGTTAAGAAAACGCGTAAGCGTTTTTAGCCCGCGGGCGAGGACGCCGGCAGGCGGCCGAAGCCGGTGCGGATTTGCGAAGCAAATACGCGGATTCTCCGCGCAAACTATCAGCTCAATATGGATGCGATGTTTATCGAATCTCAGCTGGCCATGCGCCGCATCAACGGAACCCCAAACCCGCGGAGAATCGAACTCTGTGCAGGGCGCGGGCGTAAAGAAAACGCCGCGTCAACGCAGGCCGGGACACGCTTTCCCGATGGCGGCCCAGGCGGAAAGCGTGTCCCGGAATCCGCGCTCAGACTGGGACGTAGTTTCCGGATGGCGCCTCAAGCGGAAACTGCGACCCGGAATCGAGCCGTAGAGTGGGACATGCTTTCCCAATGGCAGCCCAAGCGGAAAGCACATCCCGGAATCCAAGCTCGGAATGGGATTCATTTTCCTGATGGCGGGCTCAGCGGAAAATGCGACCCGGAATTTGCTCTGAGAACGGGACACGCTTTCCCGCCGACCGCCCCGCCCTCCTCAACTCCAAAACCCATGCGCTCTCCATCCCAAAACTGGGTAGAAGAAGGCCAAAACGCAATCGCAGGAGGTCAATATGACTGCAGAAGATAAAGCAAAGAACGCCGGCAAGGTCGCGCTCGTTTTGGAGGGCGGCAGCTTCCGCGGGCATTTTACCGCGGGCGTGCTCGACGTTCTCATGGAGGCCGGCGTTGAGATTCCGGCTGTCTACGGTGTATCGGCCGGCGCCCTCAACGGCGTGAACTACAAGTCGCACCAGATAGGCCGTGCCAACCGCATCAACCTGGCTTTCTGCAACGACAGCCGCTTCATGGGCGCCGCATCGTTTGCGTCCACGGGCTCTATCGTCGGCTACGACTTTATCTTCAACGATGTCCAGGACCGCCTGGATCCCTTTGACAACGAGACATTCGACGCGAGCCCCATCGAGATGTACGCCGTCGCGACGGACATGCTCTTTGGAACCGCCACGTACCTCCCGGTCAAAAGCGCCGTGCTCGACCTCGACGCTGTTCGCGCCTCGACGTCGCTGCCGCTGGTGACGCCGCCGGTCGAGATTGACGGGCACAAATACGTCGACGGTGGCGTAGCCGATTCGATCCCCATCGAGCACGTGCTGGAGGAGGCGGGCTTCGATCGCGCGGTCGTCATTGTCACGCAGGACCGCTCGTACGAGAAAAAGCCTTACGAGTTTATGCCTGCCGCGCGCGCCCGCTATGCCGACTACCCCTATCTGCTCGAGGGAATCGAGACGCGCCACGACCGCTACAACATCCAGCGCATGCACCTGTGGAAGTATGAGCGCGAGGGCCGTGCGTTGGTCGTCGCTCCGCAAAAGCCGGTCGAGGTCGGCCATGTCGAGCACGATTCGGCAAAGCTTTTGGACCTGTATATCCAGGGCCGTCAGGAGGCAAAGCGCCTGCTCGCGGAAATCCAAGAGTTCGTTGAACGCTAGCGACGGCGAACCCTCAAAAAATGGCAACAGCTAAAGAGCTGGAAAAATCACGGCTCGTGGATGACATGTGCAGAAACTCTGGTCGGAGCCAAAATACCTGTTGACTCGTACGGCGAGCGGGGTAATATGGACGGGTTACTTGCAGAGCCCCGTGAATCTCTGTAACAACACGTACTGTACATGGAGGAGTCTAAGTGATTTCGAAATCGACTCACTACGCCAAGCAGGGCGAGGTCCAGCGCAACTGGGTTCTCGTCGACGCCGATGGTGCTGTCCTGGGCCGTCTTGCCACCCAGATCGCAATGATCCTGCGCGGTAAGAACAAGCCCCAGTTCACGCCCAACAGCGACTGCGGCGACTTCGTTGTCGTCATCAACGCCGATAAGGTCCAGCTTACCGGTAACAAGGCCGACACGAAGACCTATTATCGCCACAGCGGCTACAACGGCGGCCTCAAGGCTGAGAGCTTCCGCCAGGCTATGGAGAAGCACCCGGAGAAGGTCATCGAGCGCGCCGTTCGCGGTATGCTGCCCAAGACCACCCTCGGCCGTGCCCAGATGACCAAGCTTAAGGTCTACGCTGGTGCCGAGCATCCGCATGCTGCCCAGAACCCCACGAAGATTGAGCTGGAGGCTTAAAGATGGCTGAGAACACCGTTGTCTACCAGGGTACCGGCCGTCGTAAGAACGCCGTCGCCCGCGTCCGTCTCGTCCCCGGCACCGGCAAGGTGACCATCAACAAGCGTGACGCCGAGCAGTATTTCGGCCGTCATCAGCTCGTTGAGAACGCCCTTGCTCCCTTCAAGGTGACCGACACCGCCGGTCAGTTCGACGTTATCGCTCTGTGCGATGGCGGCGGCATCTCCGGTCAGTCCGGCGCTCTGCGCTTGGGCATCGCTCGCGCTCTTCTGAACGCTGGCGACTACCGTGCTGACCTCAAGAAGGCCGGTTTCCTTACGCGCGATGCTCGCGTGGTCGAGCGCAAGAAGTACGGCCTCAAGAAGGCCCGCCGCGCTCCCCAGTTCTCCAAGCGCTAAGGTTTTATCTCCTTTCGAGATACAATGTACAAGCGGGGCCTGCCGATTCCTCGGCGGGTCCCGTTTTTTTTCGACTAGGGTGGGCGGTTGCATATCGCCTGCTAGGGAAGGAGCGATCCTATGCCCCAGAACATCTTCGGTACCGATGGCGTCCGTGGCGTCGCCAATGCCGACCTCTCGTGCGATCTTGCGTTTCGCCTGGGTCGCGCGGCGACCAAGTTCCTTGGTCCGGACATCTGCATCGGCCGCGACACGCGTCTTTCGGGCACCATGCTCGAGAGCGCTCTGACCGCCGGCATTATGGCCGAGGGCGGCCGACCGCACTGCTGCGGCGTCATCCCCACGCCTGCCGTGGCACTGCTCACCGTTCAGAACGAGCTCGACGGCGGCATCGTCATCTCTGCTTCGCATAATCCGCCGGAGTTCAACGGCATTAAGTTCTTTAGCCGCAAGGGCATGAAACTTCCCGATGCTGTCGAGGAAGAGATTAGCGCCTGGGTCATGTCCGAGGAAGCCATGGCTGCCGACACGCTGCCGACCGGTGCCGGCGTGGGCCACATCATCAAGATGAAGGACGCCCGCAAGGCATATGTCGATCATGCCATCGATACGCTTGATGGCCTGAGGCTCGATGGCCTGGTCGTTGCCGTCGACTGCGGTCACGGTGCTTCCTGCCAGACTACGCCCGCCGCGCTGCAGCGCCTGGGTGCCACGGTCCATGCCATCAACACCGATTACTGCGGCACCGACATTAACGTTGAGTGCGGCTCTACGCACCTTGAGCCCCTGCGCGAGCTCGTGCTGCGCACCCACGCTGACATCGGTCTGGCCCACGACGGCGACGCCGACCGCGTGCTCTTTGTGGACAGCGAGGGCAATGAGATCGACGGTGACTACATCCTGGCTATCTGCGGTTCTGACCTCGCCGCTCGCGGCAAGCTCGCCAACTCCGAGATCGTCTCGACCGTCATGTGCAACCTGGGCTTCTCCATCGCTATGAAGGAGCAGGGCTTCGAGATGGTCCAGACCGCCGTGGGCGACCGCTACGTTCTGGAGCGCATGCTCGCGGACGGCGCCGTCATCGGCGGCGAACAGTCCGGCCACATCATCTTCCTGGAGCACAATACCACCGGCGACGGCCTGGTGACGGCTCTGCAGCTGCTGGCCGTGCTCAAGCGTACCGGTCGCACCCTCACCGATCTTGCCGGTATCATGAAGAAGTACCCGCAGGTACTCGTCAACGTGCATTCCGACAACAAGGCTGGTCTGGACGATTGCCAGCCCATCTGGGATGCCGTCGCTGCTGCCGAGAAGGAGCTTGACGGCCGCGGCCGCATTCTGGTGCGCCCGAGCGGCACCGAGCCGCTGGTCCGCGTGATGGCCGAGGCCGAGACGCACGAGCTGACCCAGCGCGTTGTCGACGACATCGTTGAGGTTGTCAAGCGCGAACTTCCCTAATGGTCAAAAACGGGTGCCAAGTGGTAAACTGTTAAGGTTATTTTGGTTGATCGGTATGTCCGAGGGGGAGCATGTTCACTAAAGTCCTAAGGTCTTTTGGTATGCGTGGTCGAGTCCTTACGCTGGATGCTCCCATCTCGGGCGACGTCATTTCGCTTTCCGAGGTAAACGACCAGACGTTTGCCACCGGCCTTTTGGGCCAAGGCGTGGCGATTCAGCCCACCGGAACGCGTGTGATTGCGCCGGCTGATGCCAAGGTCGAGGCCATTTTTCCCACGGGACACGCCGTAGCGCTTAACACGGTCGATGGTCTGGACGTGCTCATCCACGTTGGTTTGGATACCGTTCAGCTCGAGGGTAAGCACTTTACCGTACATGCGCAAGTGGGTGACATCGTCCATAAGGGCGATGTACTCATTGAGTTCGATCGCGAGGCAATTGCTGCCGAGGGCTACGATGTGACGGTTCCCATCTTGGTGTGCAACTCCGTTGAGTTCTCGAGCATCAAGGGCTCCGTTGGCGTGCATGTCGAAGAGATGGACCAGCTCATCGTTGCTCGCGAGCGCTAGCAAGTGCGCGTGGCCATTAGCCTACAATTCAAACACGTTTACGGAGGGCGCCCTTGAAAGAGGACGCCCTCCGTGGCAAGATGGGATTTGTCCGAAGCTAAAAGGCTTTGGGTCACCGTGGACGGGCAGGGGCCTCGACGCGGTTAGACACGAGACACATACATTACGCGACCTCGCCCTGGTGGCCGCACACGTTGGTTGCGGCCGACGCGGGCCGCGGGCAAGTGCTTGTAAGGGAGCCTTGCCTCTCTTGTACGAGAAAGGACGCGTAATGAAGATCATTAAAGCTAAAGACTACGAGGATATGAGCCGCAAGGCCGCCAATATCATCTCGGCCCAGGTTATCCTCAAGCCCGACTGTGTACTGGGCCTTGCCACCGGCTCCACCCCGATCGGTGCCTACAAGCAGCTCGCTGCTTGGTACAAGAAGGGCGACGTCGACTTTGCCGAGGTCAGCACCTATAACCTGGACGAGTATCGCGGCCTTTCGCACGACGATCCCCAGAGCTATCACTACTTCATGCGTGAGAACTTCTTCGATCACATCAACATCGACCTGAACAACACGCATGTGCCCGACGGTTCCAACCCCGACGCCGCCGCTGCGTGCTCTGAGTACGACAAGATCGTCGCTGACGCCGGTTACCCGGATCTGCAGCTGCTCGGCATTGGCAACAACGGCCACATCGGCTTCAACGAGCCCGATGACCACTTCTCCAAGGGTACGCACTGCGTCGACCTCACCGAGAGCACCATTCAGGCCAACAGCCGCCTGTTCGACAGCATCGACGATGTTCCCCGTCAGGCCTACACCATGGGTACCCAGACCATCATGTATGCCCGCATGATCCTGGTCGTCGCCAACGGCGAGGCCAAGGCTCAGGCTGTGCATGACATGTGCTATGGTCCGGTTACACCCGAGTGCCCGGCTTCGATCCTGCAGCTGCACACCAACTGCGTTGTCGTTGCCGACGAGGCCGCTCTTTCGCTCTGCGAGTAGCGCGAATCCTGCGGCTCGACATAACCTTGCCTAAGGCCTCCGCTTTACGGGGGCCTTTTTGCTATCCCTTTCCGCCCACTTGACCAAAATCTTGCGCGAGCTTGACGAATGCCGGATGCCCAACAGCTTGATTCATTCCATACCAGATTCTATGCAAAAATGCCACTAGAAGGTCGTAGACGGTAGCGGGTGCTAGGCGAGTTGAATGACATGGCTGAACCTTGTTCATCTGCGTTACACTGCCGCTTAGATGGGACAAGCTGACAAGCTCATTTACCTGCTTAAAGACCGATTGGTCGGGGGATTAATAACAATCGGCCCTCGCTGTACAAAAACTTGCCGCTTGCGTACCAAAAGACAACCTAAAACACAAGGTCGCTCTATTCATAGCGCGGCTTGTATGGTCTTGCGGCTACAGTGTCCATACGGTCGAGTTGAGGAGCGGGCATGGTAAACGATTTGAGCGGTATAGACGAGCTCGAGCTGATGCCGCTGGGCGGAGGCTATATGGTGCGACGCGAACGCTTGATGAATGAGCTTATCGCCAAGGGCCGAAAGGCCGGCATCGTGGTTCTTTATGCGCCCGACGGGTTTGGGAAGACCTCGGTGCTGCTGCAGTACACCCATGAGGTTAAATGCGACCCGACGCGAGGCCCCGTGCGGATTATCGAGGCGGATCGCGCCATTGGGCGCGAGGTGTTTATGCAGCTCGAGGTGGTTACAGAAGAACTCAAAGACAAACCGCACTCCCTTATCGCGATTGATAATGTGCCAAACCTCGATCAGCACGATACCGAAGACCTCATCGACAGGATTCGCGGCCTGCGCGCTATGGGGGTAGGGGTCTTTATCTCCTGCCGTCCTTCAAATCGTCAGCTGATTCATGGGCTGGGCGATTCGGTTAAGATCAATGCGCAGATGCTCAAGGTGCATGCCTATGAGTATTCGGCGTGGGCATCGGCGTTTTCGATCAGCACGTCGCTTGACTTTTATCAGCTCACGCAGGGCGTGCCCGAGCTCGTTTCGGCATTGCAGACGGGTCTGTATGGCCAAGGCGACGTAGCCGGTCTGCTCGAAAACGAGATTGTCAACGTATATGGCGCGGCACTTGTCGATCTGGCTTCGCTCGACAATAATGCGCTGTTTTGCGTGGCATGTCTCATGGTTTTGATGGGCGAGGGCAATATAGCAGAACTCGAGGCTTGCGGGGTAAGGCTGTCGATGGTCGACCAGTCCTACTTTGTACGCGACTACCCGATCTTTGGCTTGGACCCCGCCGAGCGGAGTTTTACGTGTCTGGGCACGGAGGATAACGGACGCTTGCGTTTGCGTAAGTTGGTGGCCGAGGTTCGCCCCGAACTTGTTCCGAGGGCGGCCCGGATTTTGCTTAAGGCGGGCCGATGCGATGCGGCGATGGGCCTGGCGGACGCCTTTTTGGACCGTGAAGCGGTCCTTGAACTTGCTGGTCAGTATGGGGTCGATCTTGCTCTGACGGGGCACGGGGCCGATATCTGCCGAGCAGCGCTGGGCACGATCGATGCCGACGATCCGGCTCCAGAGCCAACGCCTGCCGAGGCGCTCGGCGTATATCTGGCAGCGGTCAGCGTGTCCAATACAAAGCTTGCTCGCTATATGGCATCGGTCATCGAGCGCGGGGGCGAACGGGCGGCCTGCGAAATAGATTCTGTTTCATGGAGGGTAGCCCAGACACTGACGGCTGTTTGCTATGGGGACAACGGGCTTGGGCTTCCTACGAACCTGGCCGTGCCAGAAATCGAGACATCCCACACCGCACTCGACATGCTGTCCGCGCATATCGAGGTCAAGCGCTGCCTGGCCGAGCAGGGAGATGACGGCGGCGTTCTACAGCAGCTCAAAACGAGCAAGGCCTATGACTGCGAGCTCGACATCGCGGGGATTGTTATACGGGCCGATAGTATGCTGGTGGAGCTCTTTGACGGGTCGTTTTCGGGAACCGATGAACGCGACGACGAGATGGCGCTGGTGCGGGAGGCACTCGACGTACGTGGGATTAAGGCGATGGCTATCTGGGTGCGCATGGTGTTGGCGGCACGGCGGCTCCTTTCCGGCTTGCCGGTAACCGACGATGCGGCGTTCAACGAGCTCGATCGTTTTGCCGTGCGCATGCGCGACAACCAGATTCAGCTGTTTGGCCTGTTGCTAGAAGGCTGGCAGTCGCTGGCAGAGGGACGGCCGGTTAATGCAAAGTTCCGTGCGGTCCAAGTGCTCAAACTTGCCGAGGAGTCGATTGCGTACATGCACGATAACGCATTGCTGCTGGAGCGCGCGGCATATCTGCGTAACACCTCGATGGTTTCGGTGCGCGAGGAAGCGGAGTTGCTCGATATAAGCCAGACGCAGGTTGGTGGAGCGGAGGCCTGGATGGTGGCGCTGCATTTGGCCTGTGCGGGGCGAGATAGCGATCTTGCGGCCTGGATGTCCATGAATCGTGCGGGGATTCTAGAGCCATCGTATCGGCTCTTTGCGCGCCTTGCCATGCATTGTCTGGGCGAGCCGGCGGGCAGGATACGCAAGAAGCTTCCCGTGCGCGAGCTGTCGCGGTACTCGCTGCGCGACGATTTGGAAGGGGAGGGCGAGCGCCTGTTCCAGGCCGGCGAGGTTGAAGCCGTTGATACCATCGACCATATCGAGATTCGCATGTTTGGTGCGTTTCGCGCCGAGCGCGACGGGTTTCCCATCACGGACAAAATGTGGCGCTGCAAGAAGGCGGCGACACTTGCCGAGCGGCTTGCGCTGGGCATGGATGCGCTCGTCGATCGTGAGACGCTGGCCATGGAGCTGTGGCCCCATGCCGAGTTTAATAGCGCCCGCAACAACCTGTACTCGACGATATCGCGCTTGCGGTCGGCTTTGGGGCCGACGCCGGATGGCAAGTCGTGTGTGCTCATCCAAAATGAATGCATCGGACTCAACGGCGACTACGTCAAGACCGATGTACGGCTGTTTGACCAGATAAGCCGTGAGATTTTGGGAAATCGCACGGGTGCGCGCGGGCCCCATTTAGTTGAGCTGTGCCTTAAGATTGAGCAGCTTTATGCCGGACCGCTGTATGTTCCCAATGGCTGTAATCCCACCTACTTTTTGCGCATGCGGCGCATTATGCAGTCAAAGTACATCGATTGCATGATTAAGGGGGCCAATGCCGCTCTAGAAGAAAACGATCTGCAGTCGGCGATTTGGCTGGCGGAGTCGGGGCTTCGACAGGAAACGGCGCGTGAGGATATGGTGCGCTGCGCCATGCGCGTCTACAGTGCGGCGGGGCGGCGGCGCGATATCGTCGAGCTGTACAGCGGGCATATGCACCACCTGAGGGAGCAGGTCAATGGCGTGCCCGAGCCCGAGACGCGGCGTCTATACGAGCGCTTGGTGGAGGGGCGGCTCAATCGCGTGCTGGTCGAGCGATAAAAAACGGGCGCCCGAAGTACTTGGGCACCCGTAAGCTTGCTATGTGTTGGATCGCCGGATCATTGGCTCTTAGACGAGCTTGATCTTCTCGATGTCCTTGCGCGAGGACTCGCGATACAGCGAGAACTTGCGGCCGATGACCTGGACGACCTCGGCGTGGCAACGCTCGGCGAGCTCCTCGGCGGCTTCGCGGGCGGAAAGGCTGGAGCCATCGAGCACGGAGCACTTAACGAGCTCGTGCTTCTCCAGGTAAGCGACCGTCTGCTCGACGGTGCCCTCGTTGACGTCGGACTTGCCGATGATGATGGCGGGGTTGAGGTGATGGGCCATGCTGCGAAGCTGCTTGACCTGGGCTCCTGTCAGTGCCATGGGTTCTCGCTTTCTATGTATGGGGCGCCCCGCGACGGGGCCTTAATCTACGTGAGCTGTCCCACGATAGCGCAGGAACGGCGCGGTGTGGAGCGCGTTTGCCCAGTTCGCAAAGAATGCGGATGCCGGGCGGGTGGACGGTGCGGGCTGCGAACAGGCTATGAGCTGAGCGCAGAGACCGGCTCCCATGCAATAAACGCCCAACGAACCTTGCGGACATGATCGAGCATATAGCGCCCCTGCGGCACGCCCTTGGAACCCGGCTCACCGGCATGGGGGTTCTCAATCATGTGTTGAGCGATGTAGTCACGCAGGCGGTCGATCTTATCCTCGTTGCCATGCTCGAGCATACGGGAAAAATCCGCCACGCCCGCTTCAAGGCTGTCGAAGGTATCGCGACGAGGCGATTCAAAGTACGTGACCTGCGGCAGGGCACCCATCTGAATGAGGATGTTGAAGGCGTACACAAAGCCATTACTGCAGGTAACCGAGGCACCGATAGCGTTCATCAAGTGCAGATCATAGCGCGGGCTGGAGTTGGCGACCATCGTGACAGCACAATGCCGACGAGCCGTACGATCAAGCTTGGCAAGCGCACCTTTTAGATTGGTCGTCGTAACCGACCGACTGGCAAAGGCAACATCCACCGCTTTCGCGACCGGTCCAACCAAATCCCAATCATCATCCCAAGCAAGCTTAAGCGGCGTTATGCGCCCCTCGAGCCCGTAGTACTCAATGCCGGCATCAAGCGTGCCCAGCATGGCGGGGGAGAAATCAGCCGCAATCACAGGATGCCCAGCCTGAGCAAGCGGAATAGCAATCGACCCAGCTCCACACCCCATATCAAGCACCGACTCACCAGGCTCAAGAGCCAGCAATTTCATAAAATCCCGGGCATACGGAGCAGTCTCAAGAGGTCGAAAATGTCGAGCCCGCTTATCCCACTCAAAAGAATCATCAGCTCGCCGCCGAGCGGCCTGCATCTGCATCCACTCCTGGTTCCAATCTGTGGAAAGCAGCTCAGAACGATTCTCCCCATCAACCACGGGCCAACCTCCTAGCAACAAAAAAGCGACTCCCCCCAAAGAAGAGCCGCAACCAGCATATATCAGAAAAGAACCGTTCCAACGCCAAACCGCCGCACCAGCCAAGTGGTGCAGGAGCGAAGCAACTGCAACCGGGATAGACCCCAACTGAGGTCCCGTTGTGCGGGAGCCCCGGGGAGGGCAAATATATAAGGTCGATCGCGAGTTCTGCACGAGCCGGAGAGCACTTAATGTGCTCTCCGTGCGAGTCAGGACTGTCCGAGCAGGCGACCTTATATATTTGCCCTCCCCGGGGCTCCTCGCCAGTCCCCCTCAGCTAGTTCTTCAGCGAATTCAGCGGTGCCGGGAAGCGTCCACCACGGTGGGCAAGCACGGTGCCGGCATTGGGGTTCACCGGCATGATGGGCGCACGGCCAAACAGGCCACCGTACTCGACGCAGTCGCCCACGCCCTTGCCAATGGCGGGAATCACGCGGACGGCCGTGGTCTTGTTGTTGATGACGCCGATGGCCATCTCGTCGGCGATAATGCCGGCGATGGTCTCGACCGGGGTGTCGCCGGGGATGGCGATCATGTCCAGGCCAACGGAGCACACGCAGGTCATGGCCTCGAGCTTCTCGAGCGAAAGCGCACCGGCCTCGACGGCGGCGATCATGCCGGCGTCCTCGGACACGGGGATGAAAGCGCCGGAGAGACCGCCCACGCTGGAGCTGGCCATGACGCCGCCCTTCTTGACGGCATCGTTGAGCATGGCGAGCGCGCAGGTCGTGCCCGGGCCACCGCAGGTGCCCACGCCGATGATCTCGAGGATGCGGGCAACGGAGTCGCCGATGGCAGGCGTGGGAGCCAGCGACAGGTCGACAATGCCCTTCTCGACACCCAGACGGCGGGCTGCCTCGCGGCTCATGAGCTCGCCGGCGCGGGTGATCTTAAAGGCGGTCTGCTTAATCTTCTCGGCGACCTCCATCATCGATGCGGAATCGGGCAGTGTCTCCAGGGCTGCGGCCATAACGCCGGGGCCCGAGACACCAACGTTGATGACGGCGTCGGCCTCGCCACCGCCGTGGACGGCGCCCGCCATAAACGGGGAGTCCTCGACCATGTTGGCAAAGCAGACAAACTTGGAAGCGCCGACGGAATCCTGGTCGGCCGTGAGTTTAGCGGCATCGATGATGGTCTGGGCGGCCATGAGCACGGCGTCCATGTTGATACCGGCGCGCAGGCTGGCGACGTTGACGCTGGAGCAGACGCGGCTGGTGGTAGCGAGCGCCTGGGGGATGGACTGGATGACGCGGCGGTCGGCGTCGCCGATGCCCTTCTGGACGAGTGCGGAGAAGCCGCCCAGGTAATCGATGCCGAGCGTCTCGGCCGCGCGGTCGAGGGCATGCGCGATGGGGGTGAGGTCCTCATCCTTGCAGCACGCGGCGATCTGCGCCACCGGGGTGACGGAAACGCGCTTGTTGACGATGGGGATACCGTACTCGCGCTCGAGGTTCTCGGCGGTCTCGACCAGATGCTCAGCCGTGTGCGTCACGTGGTCGTAGATCTTCGTGCACATGCGGTCGAGGTTCTCGTCACCGCAACCCATGAGCGAAACACCCATGGTGATGGTCCTGATGTCGAGGTTCTGCTCCTCAACCATGCCGCGGGTTTCCGCGATTTCTGCGGGCGTGATCGCCATCCTTGCGCTCCTATCTGCCAAAACGAGCATAGTCTTATCTATTTTAACGTGCCGCACGTGCCAAGTGGCGCATGCGGCACGTTTTGGTGTTCGGTTGTTTCCGTTGTGTTACTGCCCAAAGACCTCTTCGGCGATACGAGCGCTCTCGGCGGCGTCCTTGGCGTAGTAGTCCGCGCCGATTTGCTTGGCGTATTCGGGGGTGAGTACGGCGCCGCCCACGATGATCTTGACGCCCGGAACCTCGGCATGGAGCAACTTGATGGTCTCCTCCATGGCGACGACCGTGGTAGTCATAAGCGCCGAGAGGCCGACGAGTTTGATATCGCGCTCCTGCACGGTCTTGAGCACCTCTTGCGGGTCGACGTCGCGGCCTAGGTCAAAGACGGTGTAGCCGTAGTTATCGAGCAGCATTTTGACGATGTTCTTGCCAATATCGTGGATGTCGCCCTTGACGGTGGCCACGCAGATCTTGCCCTTGTCGGCAATCTCGCCGGCGGGCATCAGGCGCTTGATGGTGTCGAAGCCCACGCGTGCGGCCTCGGCCGAGGCCATAAGCTGCGGCAAGAAGAACTTGCCCTGGTCAAAGAGGACGCCAACTTCGTCGAGGGCGGGGATAAAGTGATTGTTGATGAGGTCCATGGCGTCGTGGTCTGCCAGCAGACGCTCGGTCTCGGCAGCGATCTCGCCTTTGCGGCCCGAGACGACCATGCGACGAATCGGGCCGTCGTTGCCGGCGGTGCCGGCGGCGGGCACGGTGTCGGTCGATGCGGCCTGAGCCGCTGCCGGGTTGGCGGCAATCTTGTACGGATCGGTCCAACCGGCATAGCGCTCGATGTATCCGGTCGAGCCCTCGTCCTCAACGCTCAGGACGCGATAGCTGTAGACGGTATCCATAAAGCGCTTGGAGCCCGGGTTCATGATGGGGGCGTCCAGGCCCGCGCCGAAGGCGGCGGCCAAAAAGACCGAACCCAGCAGCGGGCGGGCAGGCAGGCCAAAGCTGATGTTCGACACGCCGAGCGCGCATTTGACGCCCAGACGCTCCTTGCACAGGGACATGGCGCGCAGGATCTGCTCGGCCTGGCGTTGATTGGTCGAGGCGGTCATGACCAGGCAGTC
The DNA here is from genome assembly GCF_040092345.1 of Collinsella sp. CLA-ER-H7. Lineage (NCBI taxonomy): Bacteria > Bacillati > Actinomycetota > Coriobacteriia > Coriobacteriales > Coriobacteriaceae > Collinsella > Collinsella sp. CLA-ER-H7. Next base: position 33,753 of record NZ_JBBNLT010000011.1, read on the forward strand.
GATGAGGATGCGGTCCGGTCCGATGCCGTAGCGGGCAGCCTCGGCAACGATGCGCTCGGCGATGGCGAAGCGAGCCTCGGCGGTATCGGGGATGCCGCATTCGTCGAGCGTAAGGCCGACGACGTTGGTGCCGTAGTGGGCGACCAGCGGAAAGATCTCATCCATGATCTGCTGCTTGCCATTGACCGAGTTGATGATGGGCTTGCCGGCGTAGCGGCGCACGGCGGCCTCGACGGCTGCGGGGTCGGTGGAGTCGATCTGCAGCGGCAGCAGCGTGGAGCCCTGGAGCTGTTCGGTCGCCTGTTGGATGATCTTGACCTCGTCGATCTCGGGCAGGCCCACGTTGACGTCCAGAATGTCGGCGCCCTGTTCCTGCTGGCTGATGCCCTGGCTCACAACGTAGTCCAGGTCGCCGTCGCGCAGGGCCTGCTGCAGGCGCTTTTTGCCGGTGGGGTTGATGCGCTCGCCGATGACGGCGATCTTGTGGCCGTCGCAGGGAAGATCCACGACCGTTTGGGCGCTCGTGACCGACATACTGGGCTTGCGGTGGCGCGGGCTGGGCGTGTGGTTATCGATAAACGTGCACAAGGCCGCCATGTGCGCCGGCGTGGTGCCGCAGCAACCGCCCACGACGCTCACGCCGTCCTCGATCATGCCGGCGACGGCCTCGGCGTATTCGGGGGCTTGGATATCAAAGACGGTATTGCCGTCATCGTCCACGTGGGGGAGTCCCGCGTTGGCCTGCACCATAATGGGCTTGTCGGTAACGGTGAGCATACGCGCGGCGAGTCCTCGAAGCTCGGCTGGTCCTTGGCTGCAGTTGATGCCCAAAACGTCGGCACCGATGGCGTCGAGCGTGATGGCGGCGACCTCGGGACTCGTGCCCAGGAAGGTACGGCCGTCTTCCTCAAAGGTCATGGTGGCAAAGACGGGCAGGTCGGAGTTCTCGCGGCAGGCGAGGACCGCCGCCTTGATCTCGGCCAGGTCGGTCATGGTCTCGATAATAAAGAGGTCCACACCCGCGGCGACGCCTGCGCGCACTTCCTCGGCAAAGAGGTCATAGGCCTCGTCAAAGCTGAGGGTACCCAAGGGGCGAAGCAGCGCGCCGATGGGACCGATATCGCCGGCGACGTAGTGGGCGCCGGCCTCGCGGGCACAGGCGACAGCGGCGGCAAAGACATCTGCCACGGTGGCGGCGCCGTCGAGCTTGTGGGCGTTGGCGCCAAAGGTGTTGGCGGTAATCACGTCGCAGCCGGCCTCGACATATTGACGTTGGATATCGGTGATAACCTGGGGCTCCTCAAAGTTGAGCAACTCGGGCAGGGCGCCGGCCTTCATGCCGGCCGCTTGCAACATGGTGCCCATGCCGCCGTCGAACAGCAGGTGCCCCGTGCCCTCGATGGCGGCGCGCAGGCGATCGTCCTTAATGCGAAGGTCGTCGATTGTGCGCGTCTTGTATGCAGCGCCATTACGGCGTGCAGCATCAACGGGTGCCGCCAATGCAGTGCCGTCAGAATCATGAGTGATAAGCGGAGTAAACATCGGGGGCTCCTAATGGCTGGAATAGCAGGTGGTGTGGGCGGCGCGGAAGCGGCAGTGCTCGCGCATGCGGCAGATATTGCAGGTGGGGCGGCTCTGGGCGTCGTGGACTTCGCCGTCAAACAGACCAATCACCGCGGTCACGCTCTTGGTGGGCATGAGCAGGCTGGTTGGCGTGACGGTAAGCCCGATGAGCCGCGTGGCGTTGAGCGCATTGACGATCGAGCGCTGGGCCGAGAGCGGGCAGTCGCCGTAGCCGGGACTAAAGCGCCAGTTGCCGGCGAGTCCATGAACGGCGGCGTCCGTCTTGACCTGCTGGTCCATTTGCTCAACGGCGGCTTCCACGTAAGCGGAGCACGCGGCGTCGAGCACGGCGCCCTCTAGGGGATGTTGGGCTCCCGTGGTGCGCAGGCGACGCTCAGCATCCATGCCGAGGGTGCATGCCATGAGCGCAGCCATACGGGCGTCCTTAAGATGTCGATAGATATCGCGACCGCGCAGCTCAACATTGGTGCCGACCAGACGGATGCAAGGCTTGCCCTGCTCGTCCACGCTTGTGGCATCGACGGCAAATACGCGGCGCACGCCACGGGGCTCAATGTCAAGCTCAAGGCGCTCGACCACAAGCTCAATACGTCGTGACAGTTCGGGCTCAATCTGCTGGCCGCCGTAACCCAGATACCGCAGCATCTCGGCACGGTCGACACGGGGATGGTGCGCGGCATCGATACGGTAGAGCGCCGGCGACGCAAGGTCGGCCGGCACTTCGACAGCGGTTGTATCGATGTGCGGTTTTTCCATTACCCCAGGCGCTCCATAATGGTCGCGGCGATCGCAGGACGGTTCATAGTGTACAGGTGCAGGCCGTCGGCGCCGTGCTCCTTGAGGTCGCAAAGCTGGCGGGCGGCATAATCTACACCGGCTGCCTGCAGGCTCTCGGGGTCGTTCTCGTACTTGGCGAGAATCTTGATGACGGGGGAGGGCAGCGACGCGCCGCACATAAAGACCATGCGGCTGATCTGCGACTTGCCCATAAACGGCATGATGCCCGCGGTAATGGGCACGGTGATACCGGCCTTGTCGGCAAGCTCGCGAAAACGGTAGAAGCACTCGTTATCAAAGAAGAGCTGCGTCACAAAGAAGCTTGCGCCGGCGTCCTGTTTTTGCTTGAGGTGTTCGACCGAGAGGTTGAGATCCTCACAGGCAATGTGGCCCTCGGGGTAGGCTGCGGCGCCCACGCAAAAGCCGGCGTCGACGAGCTCGGGGATGAGGTCGCGGGCGTAGGCGTAGTCGGAGGCGGGCTTGTCGTCCTCGGTCGCGCCGGCAGGGAGATCGCCACGCAGGGCCAGAATGTTTTCAACGCCGGCGGTGCGATACTCGTCGATCTTGGCGGCGATGTCGGCGTGGGTGCGGCCCACGCAGGTGAGGTGTGCCACCGAGGGCGTGTCGAATTCGCTCGAAATCATATGCGCGATGGGGGCGGTGGTGGCACCGTTGCCCGAGCCGCCGGCCGAGCAGGTGACCGAGACAAAGCTCGGCGAAAGCTTGCACAGATTGCCTGCCACTTCGCGAGCCGTGTCGAGGGTGAGCTCGCCCTTGGGCGGGAACATCTCAAACGAAACGGGCGCGGTGCCCTGGGATGCTGCCTGCTTAAAAACCTCGTCGACGCGCATATCGTGCTCCTCTAGATACGTAATAGTGTGATGTGTTGTAAGGATTCTACAGCACCACTGTGTCACGGTGGAGTTTCACTCGTTATTCGGGGATACCAATCAAAGATGCCTTGCTATCGGCTTTCTCTATAACAGAGCGGCTAATCTAGGCACGGACTATAAAGACTGGTATCTGATGCAAAATACCAGTTAATAGAGCTCCATCCCAAATTGACTACCCTTAAACCATGGGGAGAGGTCTGCAATTTATGCAGTTGATTGGCTGTTGAGGGTGGCAACGCCGCCTCGATAGGGTAACCTCATTGATTGGTTTCGCGACAGCAACATAACGGTAATGTCGCGGAAACACGGCGAGTCTAAGCTATGACTCGTTCGTTAGTAATCAACACCGCTTCTCACGCGGTGCCGATACGAAGGGAGTTCCGTATGGCCGATCTTACTGACCGCTTCGGGACCATGGTGTTCTCTGAGGAAGTCATGAAGGACTACCTCCCCAAGGACATTTGGAAGCGCCTCGCTGCAACCCTCGAGGGCGGTGAGCCGCTCGACCTGGATGTGGCCAACGCCGTTGCCCATGCCATGAAGGTCTGGGCCATCTCCAAGGGCGCGACGCACTACGCGCACTGGTTCCAGCCTCTTTCGGGCATTACTTCCGAGAAGCACGACAGCTTCCTGGAGCCCAACCACGACGGCACCGCCATTACCAAGTTTACGGGCAAGAACCTCATCCAGGGCGAGCCCGATGCTTCCAGCTTCCCCAACGGCGGCCTGCGCGCCACCTTCGAGGCCCGTGGCTACACCGCTTGGGACCCCACTAGCCCCGCCTTTATCAAGGACGATGTCCTGTGCATCCCCACGGCTTTCTGCTCCTACACGGGCGAGGCCCTGGACAAGAAGACCCCGCTGCTGCGTTCCATGACCGCGCTCTCGCGTGAGTCTAAGCGCGTTTTGGCGCTGTTCGGTAAGACTCCCAAGAAGGTCGTTCCTTCCGTGGGCGACGAGCAGGAGTACTTCCTGATCAAGAAGGACGCTTACCGCAAGCGCAAGGACCTGGTCATCACCGGCCGCACCCTCTTTGGTGCTGCTCCCTGCAAGGGCCAGGAGCTCGAGGAGCACTACTTTGGCGCTATCCGCCCCACCGTCTCGGCCTATATGAAGGACCTGGACGATGAACTGTGGGCGCTTGGCATTCCCGCCAAGACCAAGCACAACGAGGTTGCTCCCTGCCAGCATGAGCTTGCCCCCGTCTATGGCGAGGTCAACGAGGCCATCGACCAGAATCTGGTCATGATGGAGAAGATGAAGCTCATCGCCTCCCGCCACGACTTGGTCTGCCTGCTGCACGAGAAGCCCTTTGAGGGCATCAATGGTTCGGGCAAGCACAACAACTGGTCGCTTGGCACCGAGTCCGAGAACCTGCTCGATCCGGGCGACACCCCGCTCGACAACCTACAGTTCATCGTCTTCCTCACCGCGGTGATCGAGGCCGTCGATAACTATCAGGAGCTCCTGCGTGCCTCCGTTGCCTCGGCCGGCAACGACCATCGTCTGGGCGCCAACGAGGCTCCTCCGGCGATTATGTCCATCTTCCTGGGCGACCAGCTTACCGAGGTCGTCGAGAAGATCATCGATGGCAAGGCTTCCGTCCATGCCACGCGCGGCGTGCTCGACCTGGGCGCCGATACCCTGCCCAAGCTGATGCAGGACAACACCGACCGCAACCGCACCTCCCCGTTTGCCTTCACCGGCAACAAGTTCGAGTTCCGTGCCTGCGGCTCCGAGCAGAACGTCTCCGACTCCAACCTGGTGCTCGATGCCGCCGTGGCCAAGTCGCTCAAGTCCTTCGCCGACGCGCTTGAGGGTACGCCCGAGGATGAGTTCCAGGATGCCGCGCTCGAGTACTGCAAGAAGGTGTTGACCGATCACCAGCGCATCCTGTTCTCCGGCGACGGTTACTCCGACGAGTGGCCCATCGAGGCCGAGAAGCGCGGCCTTGCCAACAACAAGACCACGGCCGATGCCCTGCCCGCCTTTGTTTCCGATAAGGCTATCGCGCTCTTCGAGGAGACGGGTGTCCTGACCAAGGCCGAGGCTCAGTGCCGCTACGACTGCAAGCTCGAGAAGTACAACAAGCTCATGAACATCGAGGCTACCACGATGGTTCGCGAGGCGCGTCGTACCTATCGCCCGGTCATTACCGCCTATGCCACCAAGGTCGCTAAGGGCCTTGAGACTATTCGCGCTGCCGGCGCCGAGGCCGCCATGCAGTGCGAGCAGAATACGCTCAACAAGCTCTGCAACGGTATCACTGCCATCAACGACTCCATTAAGGCGCTCGACGCCGTGCATCAGAAGGCCGAGGCCCTCGATGGCCAGGAACAGGCCAATGTGTATGCACACGAGGTCGTTCCCGCTATGGATACGCTGCGCGCCGCCGTGGATGCCATGGAAGAGATCGTGGCAGCCGACTACTGGCCGGTCCCGACCTACGACGACATCCTGTTCTACGTGTAGAGCGTAACTGACATATCGTCACGGTATTGAGCCGGGGTCCGCATCGCGCGGGCCCCGGCTTTTTGATTGCGAAGGACGCTTAGGAGTCCGTTTTGCAACTGATTCGCCCACGTAATAAGGGGTCGTGGGCAAAAAACGTCAAATATGAGTACTGTCACAAGTCCTGTAGCATTATCTATTTACAAAATATGGGTTGTTACGCAACATATGTCCAAGTACATAGCTGATAAACGCCTGCAATTCTTCCGCCGTAGGACCCCTGGCGTCTAAATCGCCTTCTGATGGCATGAAATCGCTGTTACTAAATTGGTAACAGTACTCATATTTGCTATTTTTTGCCCACAGGCCCTTGGACGACAGTGTGATTTAATGCCCTCGGGGTTCGAATCCCGGCGCATGGGTAGCAAAAAGCCCGCTACCGCGAGGGTAACGGGCTCTTCAATTCAAATGGTGCCCCCAGCGGGATGTCCGCGTGCGGCTGGCGCCGCCCGCTTTCGCTGCGTCGCTTCGCTCCTTGCGTGCTACGCTGGAAAACGCTTGCGCGTTTCCTCAGCTCCGCACCCTGTCGGGTTCGAATCCCGGCGCATGGGTAGCAAAAAGCCCGCTACCGAATTGGTAACGGGCTTCTCAGATTCTGTGGTGCCCGTTTCAAAAGATAGTCGAACCCAGGTACTGGCGCTCGGGCGCTCCGTGTTCATCAGATTTTCTCGGGCCGCCTAAAATAGCAACTACTGAAAAAGGGGAGGTCCCGCGAGGAGCCTCCCCTTTACTTTTGGCTATCCCACCACCAGCACTTGGCCGGGGTAGATCACGTTCGGGTTCGCCAGACCGTTCACCTTGGCCAGCGTCCGGTAGTCCGTGCCGTACTTGGCGGCGATGCCCGAGAGCGTGTCGCCGCTCTTGACCGTGTAGGTCTTCTTGGACGACGCCCCGAGGCGGTCGTTGACCACGCCCTGCACCTCCGCGTAGCGCCCGCCGAGCACGCGCTTGCGAAGCTCTCCGCTGCCGAGCTGCCCACGGATTACCGCGTCAGCCAGCTCCGTGGCTCCCGTCTTCAGGACGTAGTTCACCAACTCCTGCACCTCGTCGTAGCGGTCCCCGAGCGCTTTCTTGCGCGCGTCGCCGTTGCCGTAGGTGCCGTCCATGACGCGGGCGGCCAGCTCGAGCGCCGTCTCCTGCGGCTGCGGGGCCGTCTCGCTCGGCTTGGCATCGGGCACGGGCAGGCCCTTGGGGTTCGCCACCCTGTCCCAGCCGTCCGCATCGAGGTGCGCGATGTCCAGGTCGAGCGGCCCGTCGTATCCGTCGAGGCGGCCGTTGGAGCTGTACTGGTGGAGCGCGCACTCGTCCCACGCGCCGAAGCCGCCGGAGGGCAGCCACGGGGTCGCTTGGTATGCCGTGCGCTCCGTGTTTGCATATTGTGCGACCCACAGCGGATGGTCCTTGGCCACGGCGCTCCAGTCGTCCTCGGTGCATACGCTGCGGCTCATGTAGACCGCGCAGCGGATGCCCGTCAGCTCGTGGACGCGGTCGAGGAACTTCTTGGCTCCTGCGGCACCGTGGACCATGCCGTACATCTCGTAATCGAGTGCGGGCACGCCGTTGCCGAAGTAGTTCTTGGTCTGCGATACGAAGAACTCGGCCTGCTTCACCGGGTCTTCGCCGTTCAGGAAGTGGTAGAAGCCCCACTTCTTCCCGAGCGCCTTGGCCTTCTGGACGAAGCCGTCGCAGGTGTCGTGGACGATTCCGGTGCCCTCGGTCGCCTTGCAGATCATGAAGCCGAACGGGACCTTGTCGAGGTCGATGCCCCTCTGGTAGTTGCTGATGTCGATGCCCTGCACCGTCAATCACTCCCTATAGCGATGAAGTACGCCCACGAGACGCGGGCGAACTCGTCTGTGTTCAGATTCACTTGTCCCTCGTCTGGGTCGCGGATGTCGGCCGTGCTGCCGTCCCACCCGCATATGAGCACGATGTGGCCTCCGTAGGCCCTCCCGCCCTCGTGGAGCTGGCCGGTCATGGAGCCGAACACCATCCAGCCGCACTCCGCATACCCGAGCGCCTCCTGCTGGTCGTAGAGCAGGCCCGTGCTCGACAGGCTCCCGTCGTTCGCGCACATCCACGTGCAGAACTTCTGCATGTCGTTCAGGCCGTCCGTGGTGCAGGTGTCGCCGACGGTCAGCGCGAGCCGCAGGGGCGTCCACTCCTCGCCGGTGAGGCGGGTGTACGCCATGGCCGCGCTTGTGAGGCCGCAGCCGCTCGTTGCGATGTCGTCCCCAGCATAGGGGAGAGCGCCCCAGCGCTCGTCCGTCTGGAGGTAGGTCGGGACCTGCGCTGGGGCGTCCTTGTCGTAGACGGTCGGTATCGCCTTTCCGGCCGTCCGCACCTGCGGCATCCCTAGCTCGAGAGAGAGGAAGACGAGCACGGATGCCGCGAGTAGCGCTAGTGCCGCATCGCAAACGGCGAGGTACCCTCCTCGACCTCCGGGACTCCGGCGATCGAGGTGAGTACCGATACCACTGCGGTGCATGCGGCCACGGCCGCGATCTGGCCCCAGTCGAGCGACGTGATGGCCACGGCGGTCGAGCCGATGAGCGTCACGGCCGTCTGGGCCGCCGTCTTCACGGCGCGGACTCCTGCGGCGATGAGCCAGCGCTTGAGTGCGTCCTTGTTCATAGTTGCTCCTAACCATTGTGGTTCTCTGGGTGCGTGTGCTCGGGGATGCTGCCGTGTATGTCCATGGTGTTGGCGTGCGCCCTGATCGTCTCGATGTACGTGTCTCCATGCAGGAGCGCGTAGTTGTCGGCGCGCTTGTTGAGCGTGTCCAGCTCCATGGCCGTGATGTAGCCCCGGGCCTCTGCCTCCTCGTAGCTGCGCACGATGGAGGCCTTTAGTTGCGAGCGCTGCGCGGATATGACGGCCGAGTACTCCTTGCGGATGTCATGCAGCTGCCTGCCGAGATACCCGGCAAGGCCCGTCACCACCGCGAGCGTCAGTCCGCTGATAACGGTGGAGAGCATCAGGCCTCCTCGTCCAGCATCTTCTGAACCTTCTCGCGCCAAAGCTCCGGCACCTCGTCGATGGTGCGCTTTCCGGCCTTGACTTGGCGGTAGTAGATCTTCGCCATTGCTGCTCACCTCCCTTGATTGCCGCCACGAGGTCTCCGAGTTCGGCCAGTGCGGCCTCCTGGTCCTCGATTGCCGACTGCTGCTCCGCGACCATGTCGCCGAGCTCCGCGAGGGCGTCGCCGCTGTCGCTGGCGCTCTGCTCGGTCTCGTCGATTCGCTCGTCGAGGGTCATGCCGTCGCGCACGGCCTGTTCCCAGAGCTGGTCGAACGCCTCGGCGGCCTCGTCCTTCGAGATGGCGGCGAGGACGTACTGCTCGTCAGCCTGCCACTCCACGGTGGCTTCTCCGGCAGGGTCGATCTGCTCGCGCGTCACCTTCTGGATGTTGCGGCGCAGCCTGATGTCCGCGAAGCCGTCCGGGCGCTCGTGGTAGTCCACGGCCTGAAGCTCCGCCGTCGAATAAACTCTCATCGAGTCTCCTCTCGGTCTCGGCAAGGCTCACGACGTCCTTGCACCGTGCGAATGTATCCTCGGCGTGATATTTCTCGATAACTCCCTTGCTGCAGCTGTGTTTCAGGTAGCCGTAGTAGCTGATGCAGCGCCGGGCCAGCGGCAGTGGTATGACCTCCGACCGCCCGGCGAGCATGAATGCCCGTCTGGCGCGCAGGAAGATGCCCGGCCGGATGGTGGTCTTGTACGTGTAGAAGACGAAGCCGACCATATCCAGCGGCTCCTTGTCGACGGCGTACACCTTCCACGGCTTCAGCTCGACGTGCAGCTCGTCGCTCACGAACTTGGACAGGCGGCGCGCGGCCATCTTGAGATCGCGCTTGTCGTGGCCCATGAGCAGGATGTCGTCCATGTAGAACAGCACGTGGTCCACGAGGCGCTTGTCCGTCACCACGCCCGTGCGCCTGTTCACGCGCGTCTTGCGCAGGCGCTCCTGCGCGTAGTGGTAAGCGCGCGAGGCGTAGTAGTTGGCCAGGTATTGGCTTAGGAACGAGCCGATGTTCAGGCCGTGCGGGAACTGGTCGAGGAGGACGCCGACGAGGTAGAGCAGGGCCTCGTTCTTCACGTCGCGCGCGAGCATGGCGCGGAGCACGTCTTGGTCGATGCTCGGGTAGAACTTGCGGATGTCCAGCTTTATGAAGTACTTGGTCCTCGGCTCGCGTATCCACTTCTCGATGGCGTGCTTGGCGAATATCTGGCCGCGCCCCGGTATGGAGGCCGTCTGGTAGTCGCCTATCTTGGCCATGAGCATCTCGGCTAGACCGTTCACCGCGATGTAGTCGAAGCACTGGTGCTTCGGCGTCTCGCGCCCGATTATCCGGTGCTTGCCGTTGATCGGCTCGATTCGGTTGAAGTACTGGATGGGTGCGACCGTGACGCGCCGCTCGCGTATCTCGGCGGCGAGGGAGCGCGCCAGCTCCTCCTCGCCTCCGTATTCGTCCAGAAGCGCCTGCACCTCCCTGCGCCCGCTCTTGCCTCGCAGGAAGTCGCGGACAGCGGCGAGGCAGAAGCCCTCGTCCTCGATGTCCACGCGCTTGCAGTAACGCCTCATTGTGTCCTATCTGGTTTTGGCGTTCTTCGCCGCCTGGCTACCAAACGCCGTGGGGTTGATATTTTCGTCAGTTGACGGGGCATGCCCGCTCGAAGCGGGTGGACTCGACGAGCGTGTTCCGCGTTTGACCAGATTTCCGACCGCCATAGTTCCACCTGAAGTCGCCGAGCCTGTTGTTCGAATTGCCGTAGAAGGCACCGTACATAGACCCATTCCTGAGATTGCCGAAGCACTGCAGAAGGCCGAGAACCAAGCGGCTACCGCCGAGAACCCCCAAGGGGCCTGGGAGGGGTGATGAGGGGGCGCTGCCCCCTCGCTTGCGCTTCACCCCCGCACCATGGCTAGGCCATGGTGACCCCCAGGCCAGATAGCCGACCGCCAAAGTGCCACCAGAAGTCGCCGAGCCTGTTGCCCGAATTGCCGCAGAAGGCACCGCACATAGACCCATGCCTGAGAGTGCCGAAGCACAGCAGCTCTCGCAGGCCGGGGGATGAGATCGGGTCGGAATATATCGCGTCGCAGGTGCCCGTCGTGGAGGTTCCCTTGGAACCGGTAGGCACGAGGAGGCCGGGGCACTTCGCGGACTCCTGCCAGTCCTCGTTGTACATCCACTGGCCGTTGGTCTTGCTGTCGCGCGCGGGCAGCTCGAGGTCGAGCTTGACGTGGTTGGCGTCGAGGGCCGAGGAGTACTTGCGCGAATCGAAGCACTTGTACAGCTCGCAATGGCCCTCGTCGGCCGACGTCTTGACCTGATTAACGATCACGTCGCACAGCGGCTCGTACGCTCCGCAGAGCACCTCGATGCCCTGGATGCGGTACGGCTGGCGCTGCTTGGGCTTGCCCGCGATGGGGTAGCCGTCAGTGCCGAGCAGGTTGTCGCACGTGCCCGTCTTCCACGGCATCGCGGATACGTAATCGTCGACGGCCGTGGTGAACGGTGCGCCGTCGACATAGACCGCGCATCGGTCGCCCATCGTCTCGATCTTGGTGACGGTGCGGTATGCGAACGTGGACTGGCCTGCGGTCGCTCCTTGGTCGCTGTTCGGGCCGCAGTTCAGCGTGGAGCCGACGAGGAAGTAGTCGGCCGCCGCCTTCGGCAGCAGCACGCGGTTCACACCCGTCTCGGCCTCGAGGACCTTGTACTGGTTCGCGTAGTCGGTGCAGCCGCCGAGGCTCTGGAGGTCCTGCGTGGCGTACTTGAGCATGAGCATGAGCTGGATATAGAAGTTGTCCGCTACGGTGCGGCCCGTGTAGCCAGCGCCCTTCTTCTTGCTGTAGCTGATGCCCGTGTCGTGCGAGCCGAACTGGAACGTGTGGACCTTGCCGGAGTAGCTGTGGGGGACGTTGTTGGAATCGCACCACGCGAGATAGGGGGAGAAGACGAGGAGCGGGCGCTCGGTGCCGTCGGCGTACTTCTGGCCCGGCAGCGGCCTCATGCCCTCGTACTTGGTGTCGGAGTAGAGCAGGCGCTTGTATCCGTTGCTTCGGGTGATGCTGTAGTAGCCGGGGCAGGCCATGACCCAGACGTCGCCGTTGGAGCCGTCGGCCCTGAAGCGGCCGTCGCCCTTCATGGCCGTGCAGTGGAACTTGCCGCTGTCGTCGACCGTGCCGTTCACGGTGAAGTACTCGAAGGCGTTGAGCTTGGAGTAGTCGTCGCGGCCCGCCGTGGTGTTGGTGGCGGGCTGGCACACGAGGCCGACGTTGTCGCGCGTCTTGATGCCCTTGGGGTCGTTCGAGTAGGTGTACTCGGGGATGTCGACGCCGTACACCTTGCCGTCACGGCGCAGGCTGAACCACTCGCCGAGGTTGTCGTACTCGCCCTTGGTGCCGTCGTAGTGCGGAGCCACGGCCACGGGGTTCGCCGAGGCCTTGTGCACCTTGGTGATGAGGTCGACGGTGTCGCCGAACGTCATGACCTTGTTTACCTGTACTGCCATTATTTCTCCTTTACTGGCCGAATACCTTGCCGAAGGCGTAGTCGTAGTCCTCCTGGGTGAGGCCTTCGAGGACCGTGTCGGTGCCGATTGCCGGGGCGATGATGGACTCGAACGCCTCGTCGATTTCCGCGTGCGTGGCGAAGACCACTCCGGCGCTCGCCATGGCGGCGATCTTCTCCTTTGTGTCGTCCGTCAGGTCGTCGTAGTCGACCTTGAGCGACGCGAGCGCGGCCTCGCAGCGGTCGGCGGCGCTGTTCGCCCGGCCGCGCGCGTTGGAGACTTCGTCCATGATCGCCTGCCACTCGGACGCGCGCACATCCTCGGCGTTGCCGTAGGTGACGCGCTGCGCCTCGAGCGCGTTGATGAGGTGGTCGATCTCTGGGATGTAGTCGCCGCCAGTGGCCTCGATGGCCACCGAGGCCACGACCCTGATGGCGATGTTGCCCGTGGATGCGGACCAGTCGCCCGAGCTGATGCGGATGTACGAGGTCGGTATGTCGCCTGCCGCCTGCGTGAGCTTGGCGGGGACGGTGTACTGCACGATTCCGTCGGGCGCGGAGAGCACCGCGACGTTCTCGCCGTCGATGACCTTCCCGCCGTCCGGCCGCAGCGCGTAGAAGCGCACGGTCATGCCCGTGAGGTCGAGCACCGCGCCCCCCTGGCGCAGGTTGACGTTGAACACGTACGCCTCGGCGTCCTGCTGCCGAAGCGTGATGGGGTTGTCGAGCGTCGAGAAGCGGTTGGTGCCCTTCTCGATGTCGAGCGTGAGGTCTATGAGCATCTAGACCGCCTTCCCGAGCACTACTGCTCCTTGCTTGAACACGAGCACCAGCACGCGGTCCCCGGCCTTCACCTCGGCCAGGCACGTGCAGGTGGTCGATATGGATGGGTTGAGCCGCACGTCGGCGGTCCCGTCTTTGTTGACTGCGGCGACGGTGCCCCACGTGTGGGACTCCTTTGCGCCCGTCCCGCCGAACAGCAGCTCGTACAGCTCGTGGCCGCTTACCATGACCCTCCCTCCGTCTCGGTGACGAAGCCGGAGCGGATGAAGCGGCGGGCCTTGCCCGTCACCGCGCAGTGGCCTCCGACCTCTATCTCCTGCTCCGTTATCGCACCGCGCCAATTTAGCCCGGCGGTGAGATAGTCGATGCCGACCGCGTCGTTGGGCAGCAGCGGTACCCACGGGTGGCCCCACTCGACGTACTCGATGGACGAGGAGTTGTCCACGAGTTTCGTCTTCGCCTTGGCCTTGAGGGCATCTAGGCGCTCGTCCTTGGTGGCTCCCGTGAGCTCCGTCACCTGGTCGACGAGCGGGACCTCGTAGCCCCTGTACGGGATGGACGCGCGTGAGTTGGGGTCGGTGTTCCGGCACACGGCCCAGAGGCTCTCCTCCTCCGTCTCGTAGGTCAGGTACACGGCGTTGGGTATGTCGTCCGCGTTGTCCGATCTGGATACCTCGGGGAGCATGATGGAGTCTTCGCCGTCGTTGAACGTGCGCACCGGCTTGCGCGCCTGCGGCTCGACGTACGGGACCATCTGGATAACTCCGTATGCGTCGGGGTAGGCCGATGCGAACCCGGCCATGGCGAGGAGGTCGTTGGCTATCTTCAGCCAGCTGTCGTCCGGCTCGTACACCACGTCCCTCGGCAGGACGTAGTCGCAGCGCGGCTCGTTCGTCCGGAGGCCGAGGCGCTTGAAGATGCCGTCGGCGTGCGCGACCGCGTTAGTCCCCGCCTTCACCGTGTAGTAGCGGCCGTACTTCCCCTTGACCGCGAGGCGCAGCGTCGATTCGAGGTCGACGCTGCCGGATACCAGAGGCCCGTTGTATTTCGGCGTGCCGATGCTGCAGAAGTACGTGCCGAGGGCGAACGTCCCCGCCTCGCCGCGCTCGTCCTCCATCTGGTAGTACACGCGCACGAGGTCGTGCTCGTCTGGTATGGCGCTGCCGGAGAAGTCGAGCGTGCCCTGGGAGCGGAGCTGCGATAGCGCGGAGTGCGTGAGCCGCCCGCCCGTGAACATGCCGTAGTCCTCGGCCTCGACGAGGCCGGGCCACGTCACGCGGCGGTAGATGTACGACTCCTGCCGGAAACCTGTCCAGATCACAGGGCCTCACCGTCCACCCTCGTCAGCGAGAGGCTGATGTCGGCATGCGTCGTCGGCATGCACGGGTCGCGGTTCACGCTCACGTCGGCGGCGACGTGGAACACGTCACCTGCCACGCTCTTGAAGATGGCGCGCGGGTAGAGGATGAGGTCCTCGAAGGCGCGAACCTCCTCCTCGCCTATGACGTGCGCGGTCAGCGGACGGGTGTCGCTGATGCCGCCCGCGTCGTATAGGACGGGATGGGACCTGCCCGCGTAGCGCACGAGCGTGCGGTTGGCGCGCTCGAGGTTGCGCTGCTCGGTCGGGTCGAACTGCGCTCGGGCCATGAGGCCGTCGCCGTAGTAGACGAAGCAGTAGGGCGTCTTGATGCTGCCCGGGTGCTCCGTCGCCCTCGATGCACCCGAGGCGGCATACGCCGCCACGCGGTAGCTATACTCGGTGTTCAGCGGCGCGTAGCGGTCGACCACCGACGAGCCGTCGGACAGGTCGGAGGCGATCAGCCTCTCGCCGTCGCGCGTGACGCGCCAGATGCTAAGGCTCTCGACGTCCTGCCCCTCGTCGTTGTTGTCTACGATGCACTGCAGCTCGGCGTATCCGCGCTCGATGTCGGCCTCGATGCGGAGGGAGGCGCGGCGCGGCAGCTCGAACTCAACGCGGAAGGGCATGGAGGCCGTAGACTGCAGGCCGCTCGTGCTTCGCGCCGTGGCCACGATTCGGTACTCGCCGCCGTCCTCCGGCATCCACTCGTCCTTGGTGACGCTCGTGGCCGTGGAGGTCCCGAGCGCCTCCTCGTAGAGCACGTTGCCGCCCATATCGGTAATGGCCACGGCCATGGCCGCGAGCGCGCCGGATGCGTCGACGTACTGCACGCTCACGCCGACCGGCACGTTGCGCACGGTCTGGCCGGGCGCGTCGAAGGCGAGCTGCGGGGGCTGACGAACGTGGAACGAGCTGTTGCCGGACCACGGTCCGAAGTCGGCGTGCACGCCCTTGGTGCGCACGCGCCAGTAGACGGTGGAGTTGAGCGGGAAGTTCGGCACGCTCGCGCTCTGGGCCGTCGCGGCCGTCACCGTCTTCCATGCGGTGCCGTCCGTGGAGTACTGGACCTCGGCGGCGCTCTGCGCGGAGCCGTCGATGGGGTTGTGGTGCCACGTGAACGTGACCCTGCCTTGCGAGACGAGCAGTACCTCGCCGCTCGTCGGCGTGAGGAGCGTCGGTGCCGCCGGGGCGCAGATCGTGACGATGGCCTCGGAAGGCTCGGACCACGCGGAGACGAGGCTGCCCCGCAAGTTGCGCGCGCGGTAGTAGAACGTGCCGCCGCCGGGGTTGTCGCCGAACGACAGGGCCTTGCCGGTCACCGTGGCGATGGTGGTCCAGTCCTTGCGGTCGCGCGAGCGCTGAATCTCGGTGGAGCTCGCGGTGCGCGACAGGTTAGGGATGGTCAGCTCGACGGAGATGTCTCCCGTGCGCTGGCCGCTCGGCTTGAACGGCGCGGACGGCGTGTTGAATGTGCGGTCGGTCATGACGCGCTCGGAGTAGCCGCTCTCGTTGTACGCGCGGACCAGATAGCGGTAGTAGTGGTCGGCCGAGCACGTCGGGTCTGTGTAGGACGAGGCGGAGCCGCTCACGTGTGCGATCTGGACGGAGCCGCCCCCGTCCGTGCTGCGCTCGATGCGCACCTCGGAGTAGGGGGCCTCGTCCGTGGCGTGGTTGGCCCACGTTATGAGGTTCTTCTCGTCGTTCAGGCGTTCGACCTTGGCACCGCTCGGCGCTGCGGGCTTCTCCGGCGGGTTGCGCAGCGTCTCGGTGTAGGAGTGGCCACCGGCGTTTCCGGCCGTGTTGTACGCGCCGATTCGGTAGCGGTACGTGTGGTTCGGGCGCACGGTGTCGTCGCTGTACTCCGTCTTGTCGCCGCCCGGCTTGGCGATGTTCACCCACTCGCCGCCGTCGGTCTGGCGGTCGACGTAGATGCCGTCGTACGGTCGGGCGGCCGTGGTGTTGCGCGTCCACGTGATGACGTTCAGGGTCTGGGACTTGCGCACGGCCTTGGCGTTGCTCGGCGTCTGGGGAGTCCAGACCGGGGCCGAGGGCCTGAAGGTGTCCCTGCACGTCGACTTGCGGAAGGTCCCTGAATAGCCCGTGTACCACGCCGAGCATTCGCGCGTGACGGGGTCTCCGTAGTTGACCCAGCCGACGTCGAGCCAGCCGCTATCGCCGTACCAGCCGGGGCCGTACATGCGGTACTGGCCGCCCCACGAGCGGTTGACGATGGTGCCGCGCATGTCGCCGCACTTGACGTAGGAGCTGTACTTGACCTGCACGTAGCAGGAGTTCTCGCCGTACTCCTTGATCTTCCACTCGATATATGTGTTCCAGGCGGTCTGGCCCGTAGGCCAGACCTCGTTGCCCCATGCCATTTACATCCCTGCCTTCGCCTTGCGGACGGTCTGGAAGAAGTCGTTGAGTGTCATGAACTCGCTTATCGAGGAGGCGTCGATCTTGACGTCGCCCAGCGAGTAGTAGTTGTTGACCACGGTGGTCTTGGTGCCGCCGTTGCCCGTGTAGGCCGCGTTGCCGTCGAGCTGCGCCGTGGCCATGAGGCGCTTGGCGCTGTCCCTCACGTCCGCGCGGGCCTCGAGCATGCCGTGGGCGAAGTTCTCGCCGAGGTGGCGTCCAGAGGTCTCGCCGCCCTTCTCGGCACCGGACCAGGGGCCGTCCTCGGGCACGGAGAATCCCATGACGCTCTTGGCCGCGTTGACCAGCGACGTTGCGAAGCTGCGGACGGAGTTCCACGCCGAGCCGATGCCGCTGGCGAACTGCTGGCCGAGATGCGAGCCGCTCGTGTACGCGCTCCACCCGCTCGCGCCGGAGGAGGCGCTGCTGGCGAGCGACGAGCCGCTCGACCTCGATGCCCACGCCGCCGAGCCGACGCCCCGTGCGTAGTTCGAACCGGCGGAGCTGCCCGTGCCGCCGAGGTCGCCGGGGGAGGAGGAGACGCCGGACTTGGCGTTGCTGGCCAGCGAGCGCGCGTTGGCGTTCGCGCTTCTGGACGCGGAGCCGATGCCGCTGGCGAACAGCGCGCCCGCCGATGTGCCCGTGCTGGATGCGTCGCCGGGTGCCGGGGCGATGCCGCCGGACACGGCCGCTCGCAGTCCTGCGGCGTTGCTGGATGTCTGTTGCGTGTTGTCGGCGATGCCCTGCGCGAAGCCAGCTCCGGCGGAGTTGCCCGTCGCGGATGCGTCGCCGGGGGCGGCGGAGATGCCGCCCGCCAGCGCTGCGGCCAGCGCTGCCGCGTTGCCCTCGGTCGGCGCGCCTCCGGTCGTGATTCCCTCGGCGAACAGCGCTCCGGCGAGGGTTCCCGCGTCGGAGCTGCCCTGCTTGGCCTCGTCGAGGCCGCCAACGGCCTCACTTGCCTTTGCCGCAGCCACGTCGTAGGTGTCGCCCTGGGCGAGCGCGTTGGCGAAGGCCGTCACCGCTGCGTCTCCGGCGATGCCGTAGTCGTCGCAGCTGCGCTTGAACTCCTCGAGCGTGGAACCGGTGACCTGCTGGGCCGAGGCGATGGCGCTCTGCGCGCCCACGCTTAGGCCGCTGGCCCAGTTGTCGGCCGCCGCCTGCCCCTGCGTCTTGCACTTGATGCCCATGTCGCCGAGCGCCCTGATGATGCTCCCGGTGGTGCCGTCCCACGAGGTGGACAGCTTAATCAACTGCTCGTCGTTAAGGCTCTGGAAGTCCTCGACGCTGATTCCGGCGCTCTGGAGGTCGTCGCAGAACTGCCCGATGTCGCCGCCGAGGCCGAGGAACGCGGAGGAGACGGCCGGGGACGCCGCAGCGAGGTCTTTCACGCTCGCGGTGGCCCCGTCTGCCACGGCCACGGATGCGCCGAGGCTCTCCGTGACGGTGTCGATGGAGTTGTTCACCGCGCCGAGCGCGGCCTTGGCCTCGTCAAGCGCCTTGCCCTGCTTCGAGTAGCTCATGGTCAGCTCGGCCTGCTCGCGCGTCATCTGCGGGTTGTTCTTCATGCAGCGGTTGACTTCGTCGTTGTAGTCCTTCTGGGCCACGGCGAGCGTCTGGATGTCCTGCGCCTGCTGCTCGTACAGGGCCGTGAGGTTCGACTGCTGCGCGTCCACCCTGATCTGCTCGAGCTTCTTCTCGACGTACTCGCCGAGCGCTCCGGTGACGTCGCTGATTGCGCCGTGCTCGTCGGCGAGCTTGCCGTTCGCCTGGTCGACGACGCTTATCTGCGTGCCGCACATCGAGTTGACCGTATCGACCGCAGCGCGCAGGCGGCCCTGTGCCTCGGTGCTTAGGTCGCTCTTGTTCGCGTACTCCCTGATGGTGTCGTACGCGGCCGTGAGCTGTGCGGATTGCGCGGCGGCCGATGTGTTGGTCTCCTTGAGCGTGCTGGCGAGCTGCGCCTGACTCTCGAGCATCTTGTCGATGTCGGCCTTGGCGCTGCCCGTGGAGCCCGTGAGGACGTCGAAGGCCCCGGCCTCATCCTTGACCTCGTTCTTTGCGCCCGCTGCGGCGGCCTCCAGCTCGGTGGTCGATGCCTTCAGGTTGTCCGCGTGCTTCTTGGCGTCCTCCACGCTCTGGATGAACATGCCCACCGCGCCGATCACGAGCGCCGGGCCGACGGCGGCGAGGGCGAGCTTGGCCACGTCTGCGGCCTTCGCCCACATCATGAGTCCGGCGGCATGGCTCTTCGTGGCGGCCTCGGACGTCTTGGCCGCTGCGGCCTCCTGCCTGTATCCGTTCACCAGCCCGTTCGACTGGTTCATGGCGTTGCGCTTCTCGACGACCTCCTTCTTGAGGTTCTCGACGAGTTCGGCGTTGGCCTTGCTGCCCTTCTTCTGCTCGTTCGACAGCTTGCGGACGGCCGCGTGGTACTTGGACGTGTCGCTGTTGGCGTTGCGCACGGCCTCGACGTACTTCTCGACGCCTCCGGCCGCCTTGGCCGCCGGGTTCTTCTCGAGGGCCTCGCTCAACTTCTTGTTGCTGCTGTAGGTCTTCAGCGCCGAGGCGTTCGTGGTGGTCAGCGCGTCGGCGTAGACGCCCCACTCCTGCTTGGCCTTGCCCACGGCCGTGACGGCGTTGCCAACGGTCTTGACGATTCGGCCCGTGGTGGTGAGGAACGGCGAGGCGGCTGCGGCCACGGTGGCGAGCGCGATGATATTGCGCTGCGCGCCCTCGTCCATGTCGGCGAAGCCCTGCGTCACGTCCTCGACGGCCTCGAACAGCGGCTCGGCCGCGTCGACGGCGTCGGTGGCGGCGTTTACCAGCGGCGTGCCGATGTCCTCGGCCACCGCCGTGACTTTGTTCTGCAGGATCTCCAGCTTGGCGGCCATGGAGTCGTTTCGGTTGTTGACCTCGTCCTGCAGCGCGGTGTTCTCGCGCCAGCCGTCGTTGGAAACCTGCAGCGCCTGGCTCACGAGGTCCGTGTTGCCCGCGAGGCGCTTGAGCACGTCGGTCTGCCTGATTCCGGTCACGCCCATGGACTCCAGCGCCACGGTCATGTTCTCGGCGCTGTTGGTGCCCTTGAGGAGGGCCAGCATGGTGTCGGTGGCGCTCGTCCTCCAGCTCTGGGCGAACTGGTCGGCGCTCATTCCGGCGATGGACGCGAACGAGTCGAGCGCGTCGCCGCCCGTGGCCACGGCCTTGTCGATGGATGCGACGGTGTTGGAGAACGCCGTGCCACCGGCCTCGGCCTCGATGCCGAGGGAGGACATGGCGCCGGACCATCCGAGGATGTCCGGCGTGCTCATGCCGACCTGGTTGGATGCGGCGGCGATGCGCTGCCCCATGGACGAGACGCTCGATTCGGTTGTTGCGAGGTTGTTGCCGAGGTTGACGATGGCCGAGCCGTAGCGGCTGACGTCGCTGTGCGACATCTTCACGATGTTGGCGAACTGCGCCAGCTCGGTTGCCGCCTGCTCGGCGTTCATGTCGGTTGCGATGTCCAGACCGGATACAACGCGCGAGAACTCGTCCAGCTCGTCGATGGAGAAGCCGAGCTGCGCGCCCAGCGCCTGGATGTCGAGAATCTGGTCGGCGCTCACCGCGTTGGTCTTGGAGAACTCGATGGCCGATTCCTTGAGCTGACGGTACTGCTCCTCGGTGCCGTCCACGGTCTTGCGCACGCCAGTGAGGGACGTGTCGATCTTGACGGCTGCGGCACCGGTGGCCACGCCGACGGCGGCGATGGCTGCGGAGATGGGCATCATCTTCTGCCCGGCCTGCTCCACGCGCTCGCCGTAGTTGTATATCTCGCCTCCGGCCTTGGCCAGCTTGGAGCCGCTGCTCACGAGCCTGCCGCCGACAGTCTCTAGGTTGCCCCCGGCGGCCACGGCCTTCTTGGATAGGCTGTCGAGTCGCCTCTCCGCATTCTCCAGCGCGGAGCCGTTGTAGGAGCCTGTGACGGCGATGGAGATTGATGCCTTACCCATTTAGGTACCTCTGGATTACTTTCTCGATGCGCGACTCCACGCGGTCGCGCACCTCGTCCTCGTATTCGTCGACGGCGCGCATGAGCGCGCGCGGTTTCCCGGCATGGGGCACGCCCATGCGCCTGCCCGCCCTGGGGCCGTTCAGGTAGAACGCGCCGGGGTTTGCGAACTCGATGGGGCCTGCTCCGGGGTCGCTGTTGGCGATCTTCACGCCCGCCGATATGGTCCGCATCGAGGCGTTGGCGGCGTACTGCCCGGAGCCGCCGAGGCCGCGCGCGTAGGATTGATAGGCTGCAAAAAGGGGCCGCACGTCCTCGCGCAGCCCCCTCTTTACTTCCTTCGGCAGCTCGCGGTCGATTTCGCGGAGGCCCTTCAGCGTCTCCGCGAGGCCCTCGACCCTGATGCTCAAGCTGCTCATTTCTTCCTCCCCATGCGGTCGAACAGGCGCTGCACGCGCTCGCCCCTCGTCCTCTCGCGCTTGGCCGCGAAGCCCTCGCCGCGTCGGTCGAACAGGGCCAGCCACTCCTCGAAGACGAACGGGTACTCGTCCAGAAGGCGCGCCATGTCGTATGGGGAGGCCCCGGTGATTCTCGCGGCGCTTGCTACTTGGCGGGCGCAGATGCTAAAGGGGCGTCCTTCTCCTTGGCGAGGAGCTTGGTGTTGTCGTCGATTACGACGGCGTCGTAGGTGTCGGCGATGTACTCGGCGGCCTCGGCCAGCTCCATGCCCTCGATGCCGACCTCCTTGGCCTTGCCCGCCTGCTCGGCGGCGATCACGCACCAGACGAAGTCGTTGTAGGCGGCCTTGTGCGGGGAGTCGGGGATGGATGCCATGGCGTCGATGGACTTCCAGTTTGAGGTGCGGCCCGCGTCGAACTCGATGGGGTCGTTGTCGCCGTCGGTGAGTGTGAAGTGGAACTTGAGCATTTAGTGCCTCCTAGGCTGCTGCGTAGGTCTGAACCTTGTTGACGATGGTGATGGTCACGGGGGAGCCGTCCTTGGCCGCCACGCCGATGTCGTCGGCGCTGAACTCGACCTCGGCGGCGCTGCCCTCGGGGTCGATCTCGGGCGTCTCGCAGTTCCACGGGACGTTGGAGAAGACGACGCTCATGGTGCAGTTGGGGTCTTGCGAGTGGGTGAAGTCCCACGCTGCGGAGCCGTAGACGACCTTGTTGGTCACGGTCGTGCCGTTCTCGCTGCCCGTTAGCACCTTGCGAATCTCGGTGTAGTCCTCGGGGATGATGGTCTGCTTCACCGTGGTCTTGAGCTTGGACTCGGCGACCTCGGATGCGATGACGCGGCCCGCGCCTCGGTAGGAGGTGAGGCTGTTGGACAGCTCGAACTCGCCCTTGGTCACCAGCACCTCGATGGGGGTCTGGTCGTTGGGGGAGAACTTGAACACTCCGTTGGTCGGGATGAAGTAGCCGTCGAAGCACGAGGGCTCCGTCTCGCCGGACCAGCCGCCGAACAGGGCGGCGTCGATACCTGCGGCCGTGATGCCGATGTCGAGCGGCGCGTTGCCCTCGAAGGACAAGGAGAGCGTGTCGATCTTGCAGCCCGTGGCCTTGTGCACCGTGGCGGCCGACGTGTTGCCCACCTGGCCCCAGAAGGTCAGGAAGGGAATCTCGGAGCCGAGGGTGATCACGTGCTTGTAGTAGCCGGGCTTCTCGGCCGACGTGGTGACGAGGTTGCCCATGGCGGCGAGGATGTAGAGCGCCAGCGAGTCGGCGTAGGCCAGCGTCTCGAAGTCGACGGCCATGTTGACCTCGGAGACGTAGGCCCCGTTCGTGGTGTTGGCTCGCAGGCCGCAGGCCACGTTCTTCTGCTCGACGGTGCGCTCGGGCTTGATGAGGCCGCCGCCGGTGAGGCCGTGTCGGAACGTCGGCGTCGGCGCGGCCTTGGTCTTGGACTCCTGGCGGGCGACGCCGAGGAGGCCGATGGATGTGTTAATCATCTGCCGTCTCCTTCTTGGACGTGCGGGACTCCTTCACGATTCCGTCCCGCTTCAGGATGGTCAGGAGGGACGTTGGCAGGCCCTCGACCTGCTCGCCCTTCTTCGTTCGATACGTGAGGCCGTTGTAGGTGGCCTCGAAACCCTTAGCCGCGCGAAGCATTGCGCACCAGCTCCTTGAACTCTCTGGGGCAGGCCGAGAAGACCTTGCATGTCACATCGACCTGCGCCGCCACCACGTACTTCTTGTCGGGGGTCGAGTCGTAGCCCGCGTCGCTCATGCGCGGAATCGCGCAGTCGACCGCGCCGCCGAGAGTCGCGTCGGCGGCGATGCCGTAGCAAAGCGAGTTGACCCAGCGCTGCACGCTCTCGCGCGCGACGTCGAACTTGGCATGCGTGGCGAACAGGTAGACGTGCAGCGTGAACTGCTTGGCGTACTCGGCGCTCGTGGCCCCGCCCGTCGTGCTGTCCATGTCGGCCAGCGGGTCGCACCACGCGAGGAACGGCGGGCGCTTCGGCGGGATGTGGTCGTGGACCTCGGGCACCTTGCCGCCGTCGCCGTACATGGCCAGCGCGCTC
Source organism: Collinsella sp. CLA-ER-H7 (assembly GCF_040092345.1). Lineage (NCBI taxonomy): Bacteria > Bacillati > Actinomycetota > Coriobacteriia > Coriobacteriales > Coriobacteriaceae > Collinsella > Collinsella sp. CLA-ER-H7. The sequence continues at coordinate 57,115 of NZ_JBBNLT010000011.1, forward strand.
TCTGACAGCACCAGCGACGCGCGCTCGAACAGGGCCGTGGCGGCCTCGGCGTAGGGCATGGCGATCACATGACCACCGCCCTGCAACGCCCGAACTGCTCGATGGCCGCGTCGACCTCCGGCAGGCCCGTCGCGCCGTCGCGCCCGGCGAGCGTGTAGCGGATGAAGCCCGCGTCGGTGGCCTCGCCCGTGGCCCTCTCGGGCGTGGCCGACGGCCGCAGGTAGTAGGCCGCGAGCCGCAGGACGGCTTCGCTCACGCGCTCCGGCACCTCGGTGAGGCCGTAGCGGTAGCGGATGGTCGCGCGGCCCTCGGGGCCGACCGCCTGGCAGTCGCTCACGAGCGACCAGCCGGGGGTGAGGACCTCGGCCACGTCGTTGTGGTCGAGCCAGACGAAGCCGCCGCCGAAGGTCTCCGTGACGCCCATCTGCTGCACGAAGCTGCGCCTCGCGTTGCGCTCGAACGTCTCGGTGGCCGCCTGCCGCGCGGCCCAGAACTCCTCCTCGGTCACGTCGGAGAAGTCGTCGGTGTCGTCCATGCCCTTTAGCTGCTCGAGCCTGAAGTAGTGGCGCGTGACCACCGCGAGGAACGTGGTGAACAGCAGGTCGTCACCGCGATACCAGTTGATTCGCACGGAATCGGGGGCCGCTATGCGCGGGAGCTTCAGCTTTCCATCCTCGAGCCTGAACTCGAGTGACGTCCCGCTGCCCAAAAGGAGGGCCGCGCGGTCGGGCGCGGCCTCCGTCTCAAGTGCCAGCTCGTCCGTGTAGGCGACGCGCAGCGTGCTGTAGGGCTGGACGAGCACCGCTACTCCTCCTCGTCGTCGTAGAGGTCGGCCTCGAGGAGCGCCAGAAGCTCTTCCTTCTTGGCCGTCTTGGGGTACTCGATGCCCTCGGCGTCGAGCTTGGCCTTGATCTCCTTGACGGTGAGGTCCTCGGCCTGCGGCTCGGGGGCCTTCACGGCCTCGATGGCGAGGCCGCGTCGCACGGCCTCGTCGGCGGACATGACTTCGCCCTCGAAGGCGATCAGGTGGCCGTCGCGCACGACGCGCTTGGGTGAGGTGTAGGTCTCCATGGCTCCCCCTTACGCCGCTGCGGTGTCGAGGTTCGTCTTGGAGGCGTAGCAGAAGGCGTCGGGGTAGCGGACCTGCAGCGCCTTGGTGTGCTCGGCACGGATGCACAGCTCGTTGTGGATGAACTGGTCGTTGATGCGGTCGACGTCGACCGTGGTGCCGTGGATGGAGCGGCGCTCTGCTGCGTAGGAGTCGTACACGAGCAGGCCGTCGCAGTTCGGGCCTTCCACGACCTTCATGCCCCAGAGCACGTCGCCGGTGATGGACTGGTACAGGCCGGTCTCGGTCTTGTACAGGTCGATCTCCTGCTTGATGATCGGGGAGACGAGAACGTGGGTCGGGACGCGCTTGGCGGTCAGCATGACCTTGGTGCGCATCTTGCGGATGGCCTCGTAGTACAGGCCGCCGACGTGCTCCTCGAACTCGAGGATGCCGGTGGTGTTCTTGATGCCGACGATGCCGGTGGAGTTGTTGCCGCTGAACATGTGGTCGTCGGTGACGCTGTTCAGGTCGAGCAGGAGGTCGTGCTGGATGATGCTCAAAAGCTCGTCGTAGTCCTTGAGCGTGTCCTCCGAGACGGGGACGTATCCGGCGAGGGTCTCCTTGTTGGCCACGGCGTCCTTGTAGGAGTACAGGACCTTGGCCTTGGCTGCGGAGGTGCCGTCGACCACGCCGCCCCAGGTGGCGGGCATGCCCGTCTGCGTGGAGCGCTGCTTGTAGGTGACGGAGCCGGTTGCGGGGGTCTCGCGCAGCGTGTCGGCGAAGCTGCCGAACAGGCTGTCGGGCTTCGGGTCGAGGGTCAGCTCGATCTCGGTGGGCGCGCCGACGGTGACGACGGTGGCCTCGTTCTTGAAGCCGCGGTAGAGGCCTCGGAACTCGTCGCGCGGGCCGAGGATGCGCTCGGCGAAGGATGCCTTGGGCGTTGGTACCTTGGGGGCGGGCGCGTTGCGTGCGGCGTCCTCCTCCTCGATGACGTGCTCGAGGGTCAGGTCGAGCTGCTGAATCTGGCCCTCGATGATGAGTGCCTTGTTCTGGTCGCCGGAATCGGCGGCCTTGTGCTGCTCCTCGGCGAGGCGGCTGCGCTCCTGCCAGAGCTGCTTGGAATTGAGCGGCATGCTTACTCCTTACGGTAGACGTGGTTGCCGAGGAGGACGAAGCCCTCCTCGCTCCGGGCGACTGTATCCACGGCGTGAGATTTTTCGATTGCGTCGGCGGGCGCGTGCTTGAAGCGGCCCATGAGCGTGCGGTCGAGCGCATCGGCCACGCGCTTCTCGGTGGCCACCTTCTCGTCGACGAGGCCGAGTTCGAGCGCCTCGTCGGCCGTGTACCACGTCTCCTCGTCCATGGCCTTCTTGACGTCGGCCAGCTCCATGCCGGAGCGCGAGGAGATGATTCCGGCGATGGTTGAGTCGAGCGCGGCGAGCTGCGCGACGACGTCGGCAAGCTCCTGCGCGTTTCCCTGCGCGTAGGTCCATGCGTCGTGGATCATCAGCTGGGCGAAGCTGCTCATGACGACCTTGTCGGCCATCATTGCGATATAGGAGGCCGCCGAGGCGGCGATGCCGTCGATGTGCGCCGTGGTCTCGCCCTTGTAGCGCTGGATGGCCGAGGCGATGGCGAAGCCCTCGTACACGTCGCCGCCCAGGGAGTCGATGCGGATGTCGACGGGCTTGCCCTTCAGGCCGTCAAGCTCCTTGGCGAAGTTCTTGGCCGTGTTGGACTCCTCGGAGGACCAGAAGTCGCTGCCGATGGTGCCGTAGAGGTACACGGTGGCCTTCTCGGCCTCATTCTTGATTCGGAACATTCGTTGCCCCTTCCTGCGTGCCGTCGGCGGTGCCGCCCGGCTTGTCTGCGTTGAATACGTTCACGGTGCCGTCGTCGTTGACGGTTCCGTAGTTGAGCGGGAACAGCGGCTGGTCGATGCCCTCGACGGGTTCCATGTCCTCGAGGTCGCGCACGTCCGCGCGGGTGATCGCGCCGAAGTAGCCGAGCTCGCGGTAGTACTGCGTGCGGGCGGCGTCGTCTCCGCGCATGAGGCCGTTCAGCTTGAACTTGGCCTTGGTGTTGCGCTGGTAGCAGGCGTCGAGGACCGGCTGCAGCGCCATCTCGAGGTCGCGCACGTCCGGCGTGATGGTGTCGGTCACGTAGTCGATTCGCATCTGCTGGCCGCCGTTGTACGTGGCCCCCTCGCTGTCGTAGACCTTCCACGGGGGCACGTTGCAGGCGCGGCAGACCTGATGGAGCACCCATTTCTGCTGCTCGATAACTGATGCGTCCTTCATCGTCTGCTGGTCCGTCACCCACTTGGCCCCGTAGCCGAAGATTGGCGCGCGGCCAGCCTCCGTGACGCCGCTCTTTGCGTCCACGGCGGCGCGGAGTGCCTTCAGGTCCTTCTCGTCCATGCGGCCCTCGGGCACCTCGACGTGGCCGAGCTGGTGGTTTCCGTTGTGGAGCATGGAGCGGTAGAAGCGCTCGAGGTCGATGGACAGGCCGATCTCCTCGGCCGCGAGGCGCGCGAGGGAGATGCCCCTCACGCCGTCCTTGGTCATGTGCGTGGAGATGTTCACCACTTCGTCCGGGTAGTACCACCCGGCGGGCACGTGGTCGTCACCGGGGGAGACGTAGTAGCGCGTGCGCCTGCCCCTGGGCGCGTACTTGTCGTAGTCGTGCATCACGCTGGCCGTGATGGGCCAGATCGCCACCGGCTTGCCCTTGAACCACTCGACGTACCAGTAGGCGTTGCCGAAGGTGTCGCGGCGCAGCACGGTCCAGTCCATGAGCTTCGCGGCGGTCATCTCCTCGTTGGCCATGCCGTTGAGAATCTTGGCCAGCGGGTGGTTGTCGAGGCGCTTGTGGCCGTCGCGCCCTGCCTGCATCACCGAGAAGGGCAGGCTGGCCATGCTGCGCGCCTTGGTCTGCTCGCAGGCGGCGAAGTCGATGGACATGAGCGCGCCGTATCCGTGCGGCGTGGCGAAGCCCGGCGGCAGCGTGACGTGCACGACGTCCTGCACCGGCTCCCTCTTGTAGAACATGTCGTAGAAACGTCCCATACGTCCCCTTTCTGTCGGGGGCATCGTATGGGGCGCGTGAGATTAGCTGACGGGCACGTAGGACTCCGTGCCGCTCACCAGCTTGTCGTATGCGAGGGCCGCGATGGCCAGCGCGATGGCTGCGTCGATTTTGGACTTCTTGGAGTCCTTGCCGAAGCGCGTGCCGTACGGCTCGCGCACCATCTCGACGGTGTTGGCCAGGTGCGCGCGGAGCTTGGGGCACCCGCGCAGGCGCAGCTCCCCGGCCTTGACCTCGTTCACGACGATTGACGTCGCCTGGCACATCGTGGCGTTGTTCTGGGGGAACGAGACCGTCTCGATTCCGTACACGTCGCGCAGGCGCGAGTTCATGACGATCAGGCGGTTTGGGTCTATTCCCACGACCTGCGGCCAGTGCTCCGAGCACAGCCCGGCGATGAGCTGGGTTATCTGCTCGAAGTCGTAGTGGCCCGTCTCCTCGTCCGGCGTGTCGAACACCCACTCCTTGGTGAGGCAGACGGTCTTCCCCTTCTTGGTCTTTCGCTTCTGGTACGCCACTATTGCGAAACTGTCGCCCGCCGTTGCGCCGTCGATGCCGAGCGTCCACGGCTTGTTGAAGTCGAACCTGTTGGTGCCGCGCTCGCAGCGGTCGAGCTGCGGTGCCTTGAAGACCGAGTAGGCGTCGTTGTCCTTGGGGAATCGGTTGGCCGTGTAGCGCTCGAACTGGCGGGCCGATGCGGCCATGCCCCTCTGGTCCTCGATGCTCTCCCAGTTGACCCACGAGGCCACCATGATCTTCTTCCAGTCGGCGCGTTTCTCGATGTCGTCGTCATCGTCGAGGCCGAGCCAGTACAGGTACATGCCGGGGTCTCGGCGCGCCTTGTCGCTGTACATCTCCCAGAGGAAACCCTCGCGCTTGTCTCCGGCCGTGGTGATTCCCACGGTGAGCGGGTTCCACAGGACCTTCTGGCCCTTGACCCCGGCGTCCCAGACCTTCGAGTCCGGGTAGGTGTGCAGCTCGTCGAATATCAGGAAGTTGAAGTGCCACGACTCCAGCGCGTCCGCCGTGTTCGGCAGGATCATGATTTTCGCGTTGGTCTCCTTGTGCGTGATGATGTTCTTGCCGATGTCCCACTGCTCGCGCCACGTCGGGTTGAGCTTGATCATCGTGCATATCTTCTCGTAGACGTTGCGAATCTGGTCCTTCGACGAAGCCACCATTCCGTACTGGCCGTTGTGGACCGGCTCCATCGTGGCCACGGTGAGGAGGATTCCGGCGCACGTCTCGGACTTGCCGTAGCCCGAGGGCAGCCCGATGATGGCGCGGCGGTACTTGCGCTTGAAGCCCCTGGCGGTCATCTTGCCCGAGGCGAAGAGCGGTTTCCAGATATTCTCGCGCTGGAACTCCTCCAGATAGAAGGGTTGCGCGTAGTAGGAGTCGTTGGCGACGTGTCGGCACATCGAGGTGAAGCAGCGCTCGTAGTCGCGCGCCATGACGAGGCCCTCGCGCGAGTAGCTAGTCGGCGTCCGATACATCCACTACCTCCGCTGGCAGCTCGTACGCTGCGTCGATTGAGCGGAACATGGACGCCGTGTCCGCTGCGGTCTTGACGGTCGTGGCGTCCATGAGGCCGATGCGCGAGCGCGCGAGCGGCGACAGGCCGAGCATGTCGGACAGGGCGCGAATCTCGCTCGACGCCTCCTTGAGGATTGTCAGCGCGGGGTTCTTGCGCACGAGCGGGACCTCCCTCCCATCCGGTGTCTTGTACGGCTTCACGCCGATCTTGTCGAAGATGTTTATGCGGCCGTCCTCGCTGTGGATGGCCTGCTGCGCCTGCTCGGCCACGGCGTGCCAGTAGGTGAGGAGGCGCAGGGTCGGTATGTCCTGCTCGGAGAAGTTGTTCACCGGAGGGCACAGCCATGCCCATATCTCGCTCTGGACGGGGTCGAGGGCGATGTCCTCGGGCATGAGGACTCCGGCGGCGTCGGTCTTCGCCGCGAGCCCGTATGCGTCGGTTATCCCGCGCCTGATGGCGTCGTGCTTAGGCTTGGCACCCTTCACAGGCCCTCACCCCTTAGCGCGTCCTCCATCTTCTTCGCGGCCTTCTTCAGGGACAGGCACAGCGGGGCGGCGGTCATGAGGGAGGCGCGGGACATATCCGAGGCGGCGACGTGCGCGCGCTGGATGACCTCGAGCACCTCGTCGTCGCTCATGGCGGCGTTGGGAGCCGGGGCCTGAAGCTCGCCGACGTAGGCGTAGCCCCTGTATGCGTGGCTGCGGCACGTCGAGCAGCAGAAGCGGGCGGTGCTCCGTTTCGCTTGGAACTCACGCCCGCATGACTCGCATCTCTTTATCAAACTTCCCCCGTCTCGAGGACCGCCTCGCGGCCCGTCATGTTCTCCCATCTCGTTATGATCACGTCGCAGTAGTGCGGGTCTAGCTCCATGCACAGGCACCTGCGGCCCATCTGCTCGGCCGCTATCACGGAGGTACCGCTGCCGCCGAACGGGTCGAGCACCGTCTCGCCCTTGCGGCTCGAGTTGCGCATCTGATATGCGAACAGCTTTACCGGCTTCATTGTCGGATGGTCCTCGTTGCGCGACGGCTTGTCGTAGTGGAGCACGTCCGTCGCCACGCTGTCGCCGGACATCGCCTCGACCATTTCGATGAGTTCGGCCTTGCTCATCTTGTGCGGGTCTTTGCCGAGGTCCTCGTAGACCGTCGACTCGGAGCGGCTGTCCGTGAAGTAGTGCGCGGCTCCGGGTTTCCATCCATAGAGGCATCCCTCGTGACGCCACTGGTAGTCCTGATGGCCGAGTACGAATGTGTTCTTGACCCATATAAGCATCTGCTTGCACATGATTCCGGCGCGCACGAGGGCCGAGGCGAACGCTGGCATGTGCATCACCGCGAGCCACGTGTAGACAGCGCCGCCTTCCTTCAGATGGGGCACGGCCGCGTTCAGCGCTGTGTGCAGGAACTCCTCGAATTGCTCCTCGTCTTCGAACTCGTCGTTGTCGATTACGAGGCCGTCCGTTCTGCGCTGGAGCTGTTTTTCCTCCGATGGCCTCATATGCTGGCCGAGCGCGACGTTATAGGGCGGGTCGGTCAAGATCATGTCCGCGAGACCCCCCCCGCATAGCTTCTCGACGTCTTCAGGGCATGTCGAGTCCCCGCACATCACGCGGTGGTTTCCCAAAACGAAGACGTCGCCGCGCTTCGCTCTGCAGATGGTGACCTCCGGCTCGGGGTCATCCTCCTCCACGGCGCTTAGGCCGTCCGGCTCAAGCTCCTCGGAGAAGCCGAAGTCGCCCATGTCGAATTCGTCCGCGAGGACGTCCAACTCGTAGGCGAGGAGGTCCTCGTCCCACCCGGTCATCATGGTCGTCTGGTTGTCGACGAGCGTGAGCGCGCGCCTCTGGGCATCGCTTAGGTCGTCGCACGCGACGCACGGAACCTTCTTCATCCCGAGGTTCTTCGCTGCGGTAATTCGCGCGTGCCCGGCCACGACCTCCGGCAGGCCGTCCGCGTTTCGCCAGACGATAACGGGGTTTCTGAAGCCGAACTCCTTGATTGAGGCCTCGACGGCGTCTATCTGCTCCCTCGTGTGCTTCTTCGCGTTGTTCTCGTACGGAACGAGCGAGTCGATCTCGATTTCCTCGATTTTCAGTTCGTTTTCGCGCATTGTCGCGTCCCCTTCCGGCGTGTCGTGATGGGGAGCATAGGCGCGCCGTGAGATTTAGCGTTGCGATTTCACCTCGCCTTGGCGTTGCACTGAACCCCCCCGGCCTCCAATTTCGTAGCGAAACGCGGGGGATAGGGGCGCGCGGGGTAGGGGGAAAGAAACCCGATTTTCCGAGGGGGTAGGGGGGTCGTGCATAAAAAAGGGGTGCAGCCCCGTCCGAGGCCACACCCTTGTGCATAAAAGCTATCTGTTCGCCGCCCTGCGTGCATCATCGCGCTTCTTGTGGCAGCTCTTGCACCGCAGCGTGAGGTTCTCCACCTCGCTGCCGCCGCCCTCGCACAGCGCGCGGCCGTGGTCCACCTCGCCGCCCATGCCAGCCGTGTACCAGCGGCCGTCGCGGTACTCGGCGCACACCTTCCCGCAGTCGGCGCACCTTCCGAGCTGCCTGCCGATGGCCCTCTGCCTCGCCTTGCGGTACACGCTCGACGAGTACTCGGTGCGCCATGGCTCGCGCTCGGCCCTCGTGGCGTCGCCCTCCGTCGGCCTGCGCTTGGGCCTCGGCCTGCACGGGCAGCGCTGGCCTTCGGGGTGCGTGCGGCCGCAGTGCGGGCAGTACACGCTCACAGCTCGCGCCTCCCGCTCTCGGCCTTGGCCTTGGCGGCCACGCCCAGGCTGATGCTGCGGGCCGCCTGGAATATCTCCAGCGGCGTGAGTCCCAGCAGCTTGAACGCCTCGAGCGCCGCCGTGATTCCCTGCTCGACCCTGTGCTGGTCGTACTGTTTACCGTTGTCCATCTATCCCACTCCAATCGCCGCCGACAGCGCCAGCAGCATCTTGAACATCACGGCCACGGCCGCCGCGTCTATGGCGAGGCAGGCCGCGATGATGAGCAGGCATCCGCCCGCCCTCTTCCAGTCGATCATGTGTCCCTCCTATAGTGCCATGAATGCGAGCAGGAGGAGCCCTGTGGCGAGGGCGCGGACCGTCCACGCCCATGCCGCCAGTAGGGCCGCCGCCAAAAGGGCCAGCGCTAGTAGCTCTCGAAGGTCTCGCACGCCGCCTCCTGCATGTCCCTCATGTGGTTCGGTATCCACTCGAGCGCCCACATCGCCCCGAAGCTAGAGTTCTCGGCGTCGCCGGTGCCGAACTCCTCGGCGTACGCCCGGTCGAACTCGACCTCGCAGATTCCGTAGTCGCAGCAGCACTCGACCATGCGCTTGCACTCGGCGCACGTTGGCTTGCCCTCGCCGAAGTGCCTGTCGATGGCCGCGTCGGTGCACCCGTCCGGGAGGTTGTAGCCCGGGTCACAGCTGGCGGCCAAGGCGGGTCACCTCCTCGCACCATGCCTCGCGCTCGTAGGTCTCGATGAACCAGTGCGCGTCGTCCTTGATCTCCTCCAGCGGGTTCTCCATCTCCTCGACCTCGCTGTCGGGGATGTCCACCACGTGGACCTCGGTTATCTCGAATCGCATGTTCACTCCTCTCCGGGCGCTGTGCCCAGCTCCTTCGCTATTCCCTCGGCGATGATGCGCGCGGTCTCCCTCGCCACCGCCTCGCTGCTCTCCATCCGCCCGACCGTGTATGCGCGCTCGATCATGTCCTGGGCGGCGCGCTCCATGGCCGTGTCGTCGTATCCCCGGCAGACCCTGTGCTCCTTGAGGTACGTGTGGGCGCGGTCCTGCGGCCTCGTCTCGTCGTAGCGGAACACCTCGTTGCAGTCCTCGAGGATGTCCTCCATCGTGTCCATCAGGCCACTTCCGCCCGTATCTGGACAGGCCCCCGGTTCCATCGGTCGCGCGCGCCTCTGGCGTCCATCGGGTCGCCGTCTCCGCGCGCCCCGCACGAGGCGCAGCAAACGAACTGCCATATGCCGCCAATCTGGGGGCAGTACGCGGAATGCGCCAGATGCTCGGTTGTGCCGCAGCACGGGCAGCATTTGAGCTGGTCTCGGTCAATCATTCGCCCACCCCGAAACCGTCACCGAACCTCTCTGTCACCAGCACGCGCTTCAGGCTGTTGATACGCTCGATTGCCTGCGCCGGGGTGTGGCCGTCCCATTCGGGCGCGTGGTCGAGCACCTTGCATTGGAACAGGTCCCAGTGCTTGCCCTCGCGGAAGTGGTACGTCGCCTGTCCCTCCGGCGTCTCGATACCGACGATGAACATACCCTCGAGCATCGTCCCGTCGGCGTGGAGCCTCGACTTCCACGCGCGCTCCGGGAACATGGCCACGATCACCGAGAACAGGACGGCCCTGTGGTGGTACAGCTCGCCGAACGAATGGCACCCGTCGGACGTGCCGGAGTCAATCTTGGCTGGCTCGATGAGGTCGGCGAGCGTGCGCAGGATTCCCCGGTAGCTCCTGTCCTCGGCCTTGATCAGCCTCCCCAGCGCGCTCGGTGATATTTGCACGTTGCGGCAGTTGGCCGCGTCGCGCAGTCGCCGCGCGGTCTTGCGTCGGTCGTTGTTGCTTATCTTCGTGTAACTCATTGGTCCTCTCCCATTAACTTACGGATGCGCGATTCGATGTCCCCGAACGCGATCTTCTTGCAAGCGAAGGAGCAGACGGCCTCGCATTGGTCGCAGTCGTTCTCGTCCCTCCCGAAGTAGGCGCACTCCGGGTGATGGACTCTGCTCGCGCCCCTTTTGAGGTCGGCCAGCAACTTCTCCCAGCAGTCATCCCGGTCGAGCAGGAGTTCGGAGACGCCGCGCGACCCCTCATCCGTTTCGACGTACCAAGCCTTGTCGCGCGGGTCGTAGTCGTAGTGGTAGATGAACACCGCCACGCCGTTCTTCTTGTAGAGCGTCCCGGTGTTCAGTGGGATGACGCGCCCGTAGGCATCTTTTGGCAACTCTATGCAATCCACGGGGCATCAATCCTTCCCCTGTCCCTGTTGCGCTTGAGGCAGCGCAGCATCGCGTTGTCCACGTCCTGCTGCGTGAGGCCCATCCACGCCATCATGTTGGCGCACGCCTGGATGCAGTCGGCCAGCTCGTCGACCACGTCCTCGTCGCAGCGGTTCTGCCACGCGCCGAACACCTCGGCGGCCTCCTCCAGCGGCTTCAGCGCCTTGGCCTTCGGCTCGTCGCCGATGTCGAACGTCTACGTGCAGATCGAATAGTTGGCCATCAGTCCTCCCCGGTCTCGTAGCTTGCGTCGGTCCAGTAGTTGCACCTGGCCTCGCCCTGGGTGCGGTGGATGAACTCGGGCCTGCGCATGCACTCGTACTCGATGCGCTCGGTCCCGTAGACGCTGCGGAACACGGTCGTCCTGGCATGGCCGCAGTTGGCGCAGCGTTCCGGCCTCACCCCGTCCGTGTAGATGTCGGGCCTATCCATCAGTTGGTCACCTCCGCCCCGCACTGCTCGCAGTAGTTCAGGCCGCACTTCGGGTCGGTCTTGCCGTCATGGCCGCAGGCGAAGCAGTGGTATCGGCCGTCTGGAGCCACCTGCACCTGCGTCGTCGGGCGGTACGCCAGCTCGGCCACGCGGCGCATGACCCCGCGCCAGCTCGTGTCCTCCGCCCCGGTGATTCTGGCCAGCGCGCGCTGGAGGCTCTCGCCGCCCAGGCTGTCGTTGGCCGTGCGGTTCAGCTCCTCGACGATGCGGAGGCGCTCCTCCGTGGTGATCTCGTTCATTTCTTCCTCTCCTTAATCCAGTCGTATGCGATGAGCGGGAGGCATGCTATGAGCAGCGGGATGCTCAACAGCAGCGCTGCGGCCCTTATGGCGTCCTCCCCGGTCGGTCTCCTCATTCCATCCAGCTCCCTGGCCTCTTGTGGCCGTAGTCCCAGCTTCTCAACCTGAACACCTGCCCCATCGGCAGGCCGTGGGTAGCCGCCCAGCAGCGGTCCCACACCGTGTGGACCTTCACGTTTGGGTCGAACACGCCTATCTGCCGTGGGGTGGTGCACCCGAGCGGCTCGTGGCACCTCTTCCCGTCATGGAAGTCGACCAGCGCCTTGCAGCGGTCGAACGCCTCGACGGTGCCGAAGTCCCGGTACAGCTCGCGGACCTCGCCCTCTATCTCGCCCCTGATGCACCCGTGCACGTCGCACATCCATTTGAGCGTGTCCTCGACGTGGTCGCGGGGAGGCGCGGGGAAGAGGTCGAGGACCGTCTGCCCCGCGCACGCCCTATTCATGGACGATGCGATAGAAGGTCGGCAGGCAGTCAGGCGGGGTCACGGCGTTGGCGCGGATGAACTCCATGCACTTCTCGAAGCTCCCGGCGCAGACGTCGTAGAAGGCACCGCTCGACGGCCTCGGCCTGCCGCCGTCGCTCTTGTCGAACACGACCGCCTCTACTCGGTACATTTGGCCACCTGCTCGTCGTAGATGGCCTTGAGGTCGTCGCGCATGAACCGGATGAGCGTCTCCTCGCTGATGTCGTCCGGCAGCGGCTTCAGGCGCACCGCCTGATGGCACCACTCGTCGAAGCCGAGCAGCTTGCCGCTGAACGCGCCCTTAACGTCCGTGACCTCGGCATAGGAGAAGCGAGTCAGCATCTCCTCGCGCATGACCGTGTCCGCGAGCGCCTCGATGGGCGTCTTGGGGCGGTCGATGGTCTCCTTGTAGCTCTTGGCCCTCTTGGTCATGGCGTCGAGCTGCTTGGCCAGCTTGTTGTTCTCGGCCACGAGGCGCTCGTTGCGGCGCTGCTCGTAATCCAGCTCGGCGAGCACGTACTGCTCGCAGTTGTTGATTTCCATGTCTAGCCCTCCGTTATCTCGATGGTTCGTCCCGTCTTGGCGTCCGTTATCGCCCAGTGGCCGTAGGCGTAGAGCGCGGGGTCGTGCGGCTCGTGCTCGCACAGCAGCGTGCCGTCCCACCACGCCTCCTCGAACTCCGGCTCGTCCCACACCCACTCGGGCCTGTACCTCGCCCCGCCGTGGAACCCGTCGTGGCATCCCGTGGTGCCGCTCCCGCACAGGGCGATCAGCGGCGAGCGGAGCCGCCACGTGCCCCTGGGCGTGACGAGGGCGAAGTCGCCGCAGCGCCTCGGCACGATGTGGTGGCAGTTCGTGGCCTGCCGCCCGCAGATTCCGCAGCGCTCGGCGGTCAGCTCGTAGCGGTTGCCGACGTATCGCGCGCCGACGTGGGGCTTGCCGTAGAGCTCCGCGCGGTCCTTCGGGACTCCACGGAGCTGCGATGCGCTCACTATCATCCGAGCCTCCTGTCCTGCCCCTTGACCTCGATGGGCCTGCACGCACCGGCGAGGCGCGATGCGACGCGCTTGCCCGCCATGCCCTCCCCAGATGTCCCTGATCTGGCCGATGCGGTAGTTGCTCGTGACGATGGTGGGCAGTCCCTCGGCCACGCGGGTGTCGATGAGGCGCGTCAGCGTCGCGATGGCCCACTCGGTCGGGCGCTCGGCCCCGAGGTCGTCCAGGGCGAGGAGCCTGTACCGCTCGGCCCTGCGGAGCGCCCCGCGCTCGCCGCCGTCGTACTCGGAGCGGATGTCGTCGAGCAGGCGGCTCGTGGTGACCAGCTTGGCGCTCGTCCCGTCCAGCACGGCCATGCGCACGGCGCAGGCGGCGGCGTAGGTCTTGCCCGTGCCCGGCTCGCCCCAGAGGTATGCGCCCTCGCCCTTCCCGGTGAGCTTGGCCATGCGCTTGCCGAGGTCGCAGTCGGCCTCGGCGTAGGGGCCGCGCAGCCCGGCCTTGCGGAGGCGGGAGCGCATGATTGCGGCGATCTGCTCGCGCGCCCCGTCGGGCATGAGCACGTCAGAGATTTGAGTACGCATCATGGCCGACCTCCTTCTTCGCCTCGCGCTGCTGCCACGTGGAGCACGCGGCCTTCCAGTTCTTCATCGGCTTGCTGCCGACCTTCCACCCGACTGCCTCGTAGTAGCTCCAGAACGCCTCGGGGTTGAACGTGTAGCCCTTGGCCGAGACGTACTCCTCGACTTCCGCGAGCGCGGGTTTGACGAATCTCTTACTAACTGCCTTGCCTTGCTTTGCCTTGCCTTGCTTTGCTTTGGCTTCGGCGCTGTCCCCGTCCCCCTTTTGCTCTACCGAAAGGGGTTCGTCGTTTCCTTCAGGCTCGTCGTTTGGGGTTTCGGTTTCGCTAAAGGGGGGTTTAGCACCGTCTAAAGGGGGCTTTCTGTTACCTCGTCCACCCGTTTTTCCTGCCGCGATGCACCGTTTCGAGTAGTCGATGTCCTCGCGGACGCTGGCGAAGATGGCATCGAGCGGCCATTCCAGCTCCGGCTCGATGCCGTAGGTGCCGTACTGGGCCAAGGCCCAGAGGAGCTTTCCGCGCTGCTCCTCCGGTGCCTTGGCGCAGGCTGCGGTGAACTTGGGAAGCCACTTGAATTGGGCCTCCTCCATGTCAGCGCTCCCAGGTGAAGGCGGCCTTTGCCGCGTTGAACGTCAGGGTGGCCTCGCTGCCAACGATCACCTCGAGCACGTCGAAGCTGATGGCCTCGACTTCGGGATGGTCGGCGGCGAAGCACATGGCCACGCGCTGCAGGCGCTTCTTGTTGACCTTCGGCGCTGCGTCGTTGCCGCGCGAGCGCTTGACCTTGGCCTCGACTAGGAGCGCCTGGCCGTTGGTGACCGTGTAGACGCACCGGCCCTCGGGGCAACCGTAGCCGGTGGCCCCCGGGATGTAGACCTCGAGCGCGAGGTCGAGAATCGAATACTGCTCCATCTTCACTCCTTAGAACGGGCAATCGTCGTCGTAGACCTCGTCGGGCACGTCGTCGCGCTTGGCCCCGCCGGAGAACGTGACGTTGTCCGCGATCACCTCGAGGCGGCTGTGCTTCTGGCCGTCCTTCTCCCACTTGCTCTGGCGCAGCCTGCCCTGGACGCAAACGTGCGTGCCCTTGGACAGGTAGCGGTTGAGCGCCTCGGCGCGCTTGCCGAACACGGTGACGTCGACCCAGTTGGGCACGTCCTGCCACTCGTCGCCGACCTTGCGGCGCTCGTTGACGCACACCGAGAACCGGAGCACCTGCGTGCCTGTCTGCGTGGCCCGCAGCTCGGGGTCGCGCCCGAGGTTGCCGCTGATGGCGACCGTGTTGATTCCGCTGCTCACTAGTCAATCTCCTTACTGTCCTTGGCCATCTGGGCCAGATGCTTGCCGAGCTCCTCGAGCTGCCTGTCGGTGAGCTTGGTCGTGTCGTCGGTGCCGAAGTTGGCCTCCTCGTACGCGCGGAGGCCCTCCTCCTTGACGCCGTTCTGCATGCACTCGGCCTTGAGCTTCGCTATCTTGGCGAGCATCACCTTGCGCCTGCTCGGGCGCGGCTTTGTCGGGGCCTTCTCCTTCGTCTCCTTGGGGCCTGTGTCGCCGTCGGTGTCCTCCTCGCCCACGAGGCCGAAGGCCATGAGCGCGGAGTACCGGCGGGCGTAGGTCTCGCGCTTGCCGAAGATTTGCGGGTCGCTGTCGTACTCGTACGGCTTCACGTCGAGCACGCGCTCCTCGTCCCCGTAGGCCACGATGGTGTTCAGGAGCATGCCCGCGCCGTTGGCGGCGACCTCGGAGCGCTGGTAGAAGAAGATTCCGCGCTTGTTCAGCGGCGGTCTGATGATGTTCAGGACCAAGTCAAGCGGGGCGTACGAGTACGTCTGGTATCCCTTCTGGCCCGTCTTGCTCTTGGGCGGGTTGACCATCTCGGCCTGCGCCTCCGCGAGCAGCTGGGTGAGCATCGCGGACGGGTCGAACACATCCGGTTTCGCCATCTGGACTATGGGCACCTCCTCGGCCATCACAGCTCACCGTCCCCGAGCAGGGCGGCCGCGCTCATTCCCTCGACGCGCGGGCCGAGCGCCTGCATGACGTCCTCGGGGTCGCAGCCGCGCACCGCTGCGGTCTTGGGCGACTTGGGGCACCACATGGCCCAGTCGACCGTCTCGCCCGTGTCGGTGCACACGACCTTGTCCCCGGCCTTGGCGAAGTGCGCCTCCCAGTCCTTCTTGGGCACGATGTCCACCATGCCGATGGAGTCGAGGAAGGCCACGGCCTCGTCCATGCGCTCCTTGAGGATTACCGGGGCCGCCTTGCTGTAGCTGATGCCGATCTCGCCGACCTTCTCGTCGCCGACGATGATGGCGCGGCGGTCGGTGTGGGTCTCGGCGAAGCCCTCCATGATTTCCTGCCGCGCGATGGCCTTGGCCTCGTCGAGCGCGGGCTTGATCTGCTTCTGCATGGCCGTGAGCACGGCCAGCCTCTCGTCCTGCGTGTACTCCATTACTCACCGTCTCCAATCATTCGCGCCTCGTCCGTAATGACCTCGTAGACCTCTCCCGTCTCCGCGTCCACGTTCGCCGGTCGGTCGAACGGGAGCGGCTCGCCCTCGTCCTCCTCGTCGTAGTCGAGCGGCAGCTCGTCCTGGATGTCGGCCACCGTCAGGACGACGGGCTTGCCGGAGAGCTTGAGGATGGGGAAGGCGTTGGCGTCGCTCGTCAGAATCTCGAGCTTCAGCACGGCCGTGCCGCCATTGACCGTCGCCTGCTTGAAGTTGGCCCTGATCTCCATGGGTTCCATGCGCGCCTCCTATTTGATGCCGAAGATGGCGGCCATGAACTCGCGGCACATCTCGCGCTCGTTCTCCTTGGTGATGGGCGTGAGCACCTTGGCGACGAACTCGCGGCTCTCGGCCACGTCCTTCTCGTCGAGCTTCGTGAGCCCGGCCTCGCACAGCGCGATCATCATGTGGTAGGCGTTTGCGCTCTTCACGCCGCCGGTGTGGTCGGGGTGGGCCGCATCGAACATGAGGTTGGCCGCGATGCAGGCGGCGTGATCGAGCACCTTCTTGTGGAAGTGGTCCGCCGGGAGTTCCTCGAAGAGGTTGCCGTCGAAGTACTTGTCGTTCATTTCTTTTTCTCCTTTACGTATTCCTCGGTGAAGTGGGTGATGCACACCTTTGCCAGCGGCGGCGTGCCGTATGGCGTGCGGCATCCCTTCTGGACGCCACCCATCACCACGTGGGCGTCGTCCGTGTACGCGACGCCGTTGAGCGCGTCGCATACGAGCTTGCCGATGTTGTCCCAGTCGGGCTTGCCGAGGTCGGCGCGGCCCGCCCAGTACTTCGGGTTGCTCTTGGCCAGGGGCCTGAAGGTCTCGATGGCGACGGTCACGATTCCGTCGAAATCCCCGTGGTCCTCGTGCTCGGCCCTGTAGGCCCTGCGTACGGCCTCCTCGGCGAGCCTCGTCTGCTTCGGGGTGTAGTTGCGTCCGGTTCGCGGGTCGGTCCGGTGGCGCTCCTTGCCCACGATCTTCTCCAGCTCGAGCCGGAAGGTCATGGAGCGTTCCTTGTGCCTGACCCAGCTCATGCCGTGAACCCGTCGGACTGGCTGCGGTGCTTGTTGAAGGCGTCCTTGAGGCTGGGGTAGCGCGCCTCCATGATTCGGGCGAAGGACGGCGCGAGGCCGTTGCGCACGCCCACGTGCAGCTCGTTGCGGACCATGTTCACGAGGTAGTTGGCGCTCACGTAGCCCTTCTTCGAGAGCCTCACGGCGTTCTCGACCATGTAGTTCCATGCGCCTGGGTTCTCGTCAATCCATCGGCGCGCGTCCTCCGCGTCCGCCTCGCCCTTGGCCCCGAGGCCGAATATCTCGAGCTGGCCGCTCTGGGGCTTGGGGTTGTACCGCTCGTCGTTACGCATGGACGCCCACCGCCTCGTATGCGGCCTGCGCGCTGTGCACCGCGCCGTCCATGGTCGGGATAATCCAGAGCCACAGCAGCGCGCACATGGCGAGCGCCGTCACGGTGATGCCGACCAGAAGCCCGGCCCTGAAGGCGTCCCTCTGCCTGTCGGCCTGCTCCTGCGCTGGCAGGCGGTAGCCCTCGCGTGCTACAATGCGGGGAGTCCTGTTGGACGTGCGGGCGCTCTTGGTGTGGTTGCTGGGGGTGCCCGCGTATCTGTTTTGGGGGGTCATTCTTCCTCCGTTCCTTGGTTGTCGCTTCTCGAAAACTTCTCGTCGATTTGGCGTTTTGCGCGGTATTTGCGGCTGTAGAGTCGCTGCCGCTCCTTGTTCACGCGGTCCTCCCTCTTCACCTCCTCATCCATCGCCCGCACCTGCTCGGCGATCTCGGAGGCGCGCTGCTCCCTTGTGCAGGAGACGCACCATCCGGTCCGGCTGGAAAGCGGCTTGAAGGTCTGCCGCCCGCAACGCGGGCATATCCAGCGCCTGCGGAGTGAGAGTCCGTATCTGGACGCTTGGACCTCCACCGCCCTCGCCGTCTTGCCGAGGGCCTCGGCTATGGCCACGGCCCCGTCCCCGGCGTGCTCCTCGAGGTAGCGGACTTCGCTGCTCGTCCACGTCATTACGCCCAGCGTCCCTTCCAGGACTTGAAGCGGCGCTGCAACTTCCGGCGCATGATGTCGAGCCTTTGGTTGCGGGGCATTACGCCACCGCCAGCGCGTGGAACTCGTCGAGCGTCACGCCGAGAATTCTGGAGAGGGCATAGGCCTCGGACAGGCTGAACTCATACGAGCCTTTGACCTTGTTGAAGAACGAGGAACGACTCATGCCAAGCTCGTCGGCGATTGAATCGCGCGTCCTGTTCTCCCTCTCGGCGTACTCATTGACTTTCTCGGACAGTTTCATTGCCTCTCCTTTCATAAGTACAAAACTTTGTACGTACCCAGTATTGTACAAAAGTTTGAACGGTGCAATACTTTGTACGTGTAAATATTTGGACTTACAGGGAGGGGCCATGGACTACCGTTATGTGCTTGCCTACTACCTCGAGAAGCAGGGGATGTCACCGGCCGAGTTGGCTCACAAGATCGGCTCCCCTCGTTCAACCATCTCCGCGCTTCTGAACGGAAGAGCGAAGGAGCCGACTCTCGGCAAGGCCAAGGCCATTGCTGACGCTCTTGGCGTATCTCTTGAAGAGATGGCTCGCAAAACGTACGAGGAATAGTGGTGATGTCCAATGAGCCTGAAGGGGATACGGAGAAAAATTCACTTGACTCAAGAGGAGGTCGCTACACGCCTGAACATTCCAAAGAAAACGTACGCAAACTACGAACGTGGAGTTCGAAGGCCGCCTGTTTCCATGTTGAAGCAGCTTTCTGATATGTATGACGTAACAATCGACGAGCTAATTTCGGCCGACGATGAAGCGCAAGACGACACTGCCAGAAGAAGGATTGCGCGTCGATTGAAGCAGCTTAGAAAAGAACGAGGCGTATCAGTTGATGAACTTGGGGTGGCCGTCGGCAAAAGCGGGAAGACCGTTAGCGCGTGGGAGGTTGGGCATGGCCAGCCGGACGCGGACGCCATGATTAAGCTATGCAGGCTCTTCGGTGTTGGCATCGCCGACTTCTACGGTGAGAGCGGCGACACTATGTCAAGCGACGAGCGCGATCTGGTCGATGTGTACAGGTCGCTCACCACTCAACACAAAGGCGTGCTGATCGCCACCGCAAACGCGCTGCTCGCTGCGCAGAATGAAGGGGCCGACAATGATCAATGAACAGCTTGAACTGACGTCATGGCGTCACTATGACTGCGTACCGCTCGAGTATGGGGACGAGCTTGGAATCGTCCCCGAGCCGGAGAACGAGTACGACCCCGACGCTATTGCCCTGTACAAGGGCGTAAAGAAGGTCGGATACGTCCCTGCGCACCAGACGAAGGTGCTACACCGTGCGAGGGAGGCCGGGGCAGTGCTCACGGCCACGGTCACGGTCGACGGCGACGAGGAGCTTGGGGTAAACCCAGTGGTGCTCGTCCAGGACTCCGAGGCGCGCGCACCCGAGCCGAAGGCGACCGTATCGCTCGGCATCCCACTCGGCGTGGCACTGGCTGTCGGCCTGGCTCTTTTAATCGGCGGTCTGTTCATCTGCGTGGCGTCGCTCTGGCACCTGTTCGACGGGACGTTCTTCCCGCGCCTGCTCGTCGGGTGGCTGATGATTCTGGCCGCATATCTCGTCTTTAAATACAACTAGACCCCACCGCCTCATGGTGCGAGGGATGGGGTCTGCCAGATAGCCGCCCGTTGGAGGGGCGATTCGATTATGCCAGAAGATATAAAGACCGCCGTCATATACGCCCGCTTCTCGTGCTCGAAGCAGCGCGAGGCCTCGATTGACGACCAGCTGCGCGTCTGCCGCGACTGGTGCGCGCGCGAGGGATACGCCATCGTAGGGGAGTATTCCGATTACGCCATGAGCGGCCGCAGCGACGACCGCCCCGAGTTCCAGCGCATGATTGCCAACGCGGGCGAGTCGGACATCGTGCTCGTGTACATGATGGACCGCTTCTCGCGCGACGAGTACGACGCGCCCGCGTACAAGCACGAGCTGCGCAGGAAGGGCGTCGAGGTCGTGTCGGCCATGGAGGCCATGCCGGACGGCCCCGAGCGCATCCTGATCGAGAAGATATACGAGGGCCTCGCGGCCGTGGAATCGGTCAAGACCTCCATGAGGACGCGGCGCGGGATGGAGGGCAACGCCCTCAAGTGCAAGACCAACGGCGTGCGCGTCTACGGTTACGGCCGCAACGAGGACGACGAGTACGTGGTGAACGAGGACGAGGCCGCGATAGTGCGCGAGGCGTTCCGGCGCTCCTGCGACCACGAGCCGGTCGACTCCATCGCCAGCGACTTCGCGCGGCGCGGCGTGACCACTAGGACGGGCAGGCC
Organism: Collinsella sp. CLA-ER-H7; assembly: GCF_040092345.1. Classification (NCBI taxonomy): domain Bacteria; kingdom Bacillati; phylum Actinomycetota; class Coriobacteriia; order Coriobacteriales; family Coriobacteriaceae; genus Collinsella; species Collinsella sp. CLA-ER-H7. Next base: position 77,493 of record NZ_JBBNLT010000011.1, read on the forward strand.
GTGCGGCTACTCGATGGTGTACCAGATGCTCCACAACAGGAAATACACGGGCTTCTATTCGTGGGGAGGCATAGAGGTGGACGGCGGCATGCCCCAGATTATCGACAAGGCGACCTTCGCCATCGCCCAGGAGGTGAAGCCGAAGAAGCGCCGGGCCTCGGAGGACTGGGGCACGTTCGCGCTGTCTGGCAGGGCGATCTGCTCGGAGTGCGGCCACAACATGGCCGGGACGTCGGGACGCGGCAAGAAGAACGTCAAGTACGAGTATTACGGCTGCCGCTGCGGTGCCAAGCCCGTCCGGCGCGACTGGCTCGAGCACGAGCTGGCCGAGGCCATCAGGGGGATGCTGCGCGACCGCGAGACGGCCCTCCGCATCTCCCACATGCTCTGGGACGAGCCGGAGCCGGAGATAGCCGACGCGCGCAGGCGGGCCGTGGCGTCGAGGCGCAAGGCCGAGAACGGCCTCCAGAACATCATGGCCGCCATCGAGCAGGGTATCGTGATGCCGGAGTTCACCGACCGCATAGCCCAGCTTCAGGCCCAGAAGGCCCGCGCCGAGCGCGATCTGGCCTCATACGACGAAGCGCGCATCGACCCCGAGGAGTTCGCGGACTTCCTCCAGTGCGGCGGCGGGATGGACGACGCGGCCGTCCTCGATTCCTTTGTCTATCAGGTGATGGTGACGCCGGAGGAGTGCGTGGCCACGCTCTACTGCGACGACGAACGCAACGAACCCGCACGACTTAGCATCGCACGGGTTCGCACATTTTCAGGTTGGTGCCCCCAGCGGGATTCGAACCCGCGATATCCACCTTGAAAGGGTGGCGTCCTTGGCCGCTAGACGATGGGGACAGCGGGAAAGAGTATAGCAGACTTTTTTAGCCGTTCACATATCGTTGGCAAACTGAAAAACCACCACAAAGGTGCCTGTCCCCTTTGTGGTGGTGAGGTGCTAGGGGAGGAGCTTCATGGCGGCGTCGTGGGCGGCGTGCTCGTAGGTGTCGTCGAGGGGCGTGAGCGGCAGCAGGGCTGTGGCCTGCGCATCGCCGCGGCGCTCGAGGGCGTGCGCGATCAGCCAGTCGGCGAGCTCGGGGTTCTTGGGCAGTGCCGGTCCGTGTAGGTACGTGCCGATGACGCCCTTGTAGATCAGGCCCTCAAAGCCATCGTCGCCGTTGTTGCCGGTGCCCGTGATGACGGACGTTCCGAGCGGCGTGGCCTCGGCGTCCAAAAGCGTGCGACCTCCATGGTTCTCGAATCCCACAAAGGGCTCAGGTGCCAGATCGGTTTTGACGGCTACGTTGCCGATCAGGCGATCGGAGCCGCGTACGGTTTCGGCGGCAATGACGCCCAGACCCTCAATGCGATCCTCACCCATATAGTACGAACGGCCGAGCAGCTGATAGCTGCCACAGATGGCAAGCAGCGAACCGCCGTCCTCAACATAGGATGCGACCTTGTCTTTTTGAGCGAGCAGTTCATGTGCAACCGCCAGCTGGTCGCGGTCGGAGCCACCGCCCATCATGACGATGTCGGCGTCGGTGAGATCGAGCGTCTCACCCATACGGACCTCGTCCACGCGAACGGGGATGCCGCGCCAGGCGCAGCGACGCTCGAGGGCGATAACGTTGCCGCCGTCGCCGTAGAGGTTGAGGGCATCGGGGTACAGGTAGACGATGCGCAGCGGGCGCGAAAGCTCGACCGGCGCGATGCCGACAGGAAGAGCGCTGCCGTCGGCACGGGCTACGGCGCGCCCGGCAACAGCGTCGGCGGTGGCGCCTTTCAGCCCGTCGAGCTCCTTGACCAGCGGCGGGAAGGCCGTGTAGTTGGCGACGGCGTAGAAGGTGTCATCGGCGGCCTCGTCTGCCACGGCGCCAATTGCCTGCGCGACGTCCGAGATAATCGCGGCATCGATGCCGGCGTACTTGAGGCGCACCTGCATGTCGTGCGCGCGCGTGCCTCCGGCAAAGGCGACAAGACCCGGCGTGTCGGCGATGCGCTCAAAGTCGACGTCGTAGATCCACGATACATCGTGGCCGTCGGCATCGTTGTCGTTGAGGAAGAAAGCGCAGAGCCTGCCGCCCGCCGTCTTAATGGACTGAATCTGGCGATCGAAGCCCACGGGATTCTTAGCCAGGTTGGCCTCGACAGTGCGGCCGGCGATATCCCAGCGCCCCATGCGTCCGCCGGCGGGGACGTAGGCATCGAGCGTAGGCTGTAGAAACGCCGTGTCCACGCCCAACTCGCGTGCGGCAAAGAAGGCGGCGGCAACGTTATAGACCATGTACAGGCCGTTGTAGCGCGTGGCGATGTGTGCGGCTGGCGCGCTGGAATCAGATCCAAACACCAGGTCAAAACCATAGCCGTTGCAGCCGAGCTCCACGCCCGTCACGCGACGGACCAGCGCGGGACGGGCCCAGCCGCACGAGGGGCAATGGTAGGCGCCGAGCTGGCCGTATTGCACGTAGTCATACTCCAGCGGCGCGTTGCACTGTGAGCAAAAACGTGAGTCGCTAATACGGTCGGACTCGGTGTTGGTGGCGCCGTCGATGCCAAAGGCGATGCTCGCGTTGGGAACGCGCGCGGCGATTGCGGCACACAGCGGGTCGTCGGCGTTGTAGATGAGCGTCGTTGCCGGCGAAAGCTCCAGCGCGTGGGCGATGACGTCCTGGGTGTGGTCAATCTCGCCATAGCGATCCAGCTGGTCGCGGAACAGGTTGAGCAGCACGAAGTACGTCGGCTTGAGCTTGGGCAGGACGCGCACGGTGTAGAGCTCATCGCATTCAAAAACGCCCACGCGCTTGCCGCTGTCAGTGTGCTTAAGGTCGCTGCGCGCCTCGAGCAGTGCGCCCACCACGCCCGGCTCCATGTTGTTGCCGGCGCGGTTGCATACCACGGTGGCACCGCTGGCGGCAACAGCGTCGGCGATGAGGTTGGAGGTGGTGGTCTTGCCGTTGGTGCCGGTGATCACCACGCTGCGGTCGACAAGGCCGGCGAGGTCGCTCAGCAACTCGGGGTCGATCTTCATGGCGATGCGGCCGGGGAGTACGCCACCCTGGCGCTTAAGGACGGAGCGCAGCCCCCAGCGAGCGATATCGCTCGAGGTGCAGGCAAGAGATGAGCGGAGGTTCATGAAACCGTTCCTAACGTAAACGACATGGTCGGGTCGAGTGCGTCACTAAAAACCGTAGCGGCGCGCAAATTCCTGGGCAAGCTGCGACACGTCTTCGCAGGCATTGGCCCAAGGGGCAAAGTCGGGAGTGTCCGAGATAATACCGTCCGCTTCCCAAACGGCCTGGTGCGAAAGATCCCAGGGATCGTGTGGCTCGGGCCGGCAGGGAAGGTACGGTGTCTGGTACATGGGGTTCAGTAAGAAGAACGCACCGCCCTCGCAACGATTGGCAAACTCACGCAGCGCGCGTGTCGCCGGGCGCATCTTGTTTGTTTTGAACAGCAGAATCGTGCGGGCGAGCAGATACCAAGGAGAGTTCTCAAGTGCGTCAGCCCCGATCTCTTCCTCGAGCTGGTGGGCCAGGGCAAAAAAGCCGTCCTGGTCTTCCAGACGAGCGAGGGCGAGCAACACGGTGCCTGCGGCTCGGGTGGGGTAGCCTTCCGCCTTAAGGACGCGGCGGGCGTAGTTGGCGGCAGCACGGTAGCGGGCGCTCGCCATGCACAGCTGCGAGATGGCCTCGAGCGTGTGGAGCCACCCGATAAGTGCCGGCTCGCTCACGGTGAGATCTGCCGCCGTCACACCGTCCGTCAAAACCTTGTTGGCCCAGTAGTGTGGGGCCTCCATATCGAACCCGGGCACACTTTGCTGCAGGTAATCGGCCGTGGTCGCCTCGAGCTTCATCAGGTCGCCCAGACAGGCGTCAACGGGCGTGTCGGCCAGGATGATGGCGAGCAGCTGCGCGTCGACGGCCAGTGCATCGACGCGGACAATTTTGAGCAGCTCATCGCGCATGTCGTCGAACAGGCGATTACGCGTCTGTTCGAACTCCTCGTCACTGCCCATGTCCTCGATGCGATGGAGCTCGTCGAGCAGGTGGCGATGAACACCGGCATAGGACAGCAGCGCCTGGGCATGCTCGGTCTGCGCATACTTGTGAGGGTTGACGCTTACGTCGTTATGGACAAGCTCGCGTGCTGCATCGGTGAGCTCGGGGTGCGATGCCAGATAGGTGCGCTCCAGGTAGGCGGGGATGTAGACGCTCGGATCCATTAGAGGTCTCCTCCCTTAAACGGCAAACCCTGCTCGGCCGCCCGCAGGATGCGCTCATCGATTTGGGAACGCACGATATCGTTGGTGGCGACCCAGGCGGCAAAGCTGGCGTTGTCGGGGGCGCCCAGGCCCTCCTGCAGTACCGGCGTCGCCTCGGACAGCGCAAGGACAAGCTCGTCGGTGGAGCCCACACCCACGTTGACGCGGGCATAGACGCCATCGGGAAACTCGGTTTGGAAGTAGAGCGCCTCGGCCGCGTGCGGGCACGAGCGTGCAAGGATGCGCAAATAGTGCTCGGCGCCCTCGTAGTCCAGCTCGCGCCAGGCTGCGCTCATCAGTGCGATGAGCGTCCATGGGTCCAAGTCGCGCTCCGCATCCTTGGGACGACGGCGCAGCGGCGTGTTGGCGAGATAGGGGACGGAGTGGATAGAGCGAAAGCGCTTGAGCTCCTCGGCGGGGTATTCGAGCTTTGCCATGGCGAGCATCGCGGTGTGGCGGACACCAGCGGGGTCGTTGGGTGCAAAGTCCAGGCTGCGGTTTGCGGCTTCGAGCGACATGCGGTAGCGTCCGCTAATGAGGGCGCGCGATGCCAAGGCGGCAAGCCAGCGCAGATAGGGGCGGCGCGTAAGGTCGCCTGCGGCCTCGCGCTCGTAGGGGTCCTGCGCCGAAGCGATCTTGAGCGCCAGATCGTGCTCCACCTCGTCGCACTTGGACACCAGGTACTGCACGTATTCCTCGTTGGATTCGGCGGTGAGTGCCGTCAGCATGCGCTGGGCATCCCAGTTGGCCGGATCGAGTGCGGCCGCCTCGCGGAGCATGTTCTCGGCAGCTGCCTCTTCCTGCTCTGCCTGGGCATCGTCGGGGATAAAGGGAATGCGGTAGTCGACGGCCTCGACCACCTTGGCAATGAGGTGTCCGGCGCGGTCGCGGTCGTGCACGATGAGCGGTGCGGGGTCGCGGGTGAATTGTTCCATCAGACGCTCTACGGCGGCAGCGTCGGTGAGCGGGATATTGTCGCGGCGCAAGGCCTCAAGAACGAGGCGATGGCAATCCTCTTGAATGGGATCGAATGCCATGGGGCCTCCTTTGCTGCGGTTAGGGTTCAGATGTTTCTATATAAGGTTCTAGTTTACCCGCATGTGGCACACCGGGGGTGCCGCACTTGGACTTGCACCTTTGCACCACGAAGTCGGATGTCGCACAAATGTCGGCACCATGGACGGCCGAGTGGTATCACGGTGCCGCAAACGGTCGATTTTTGGCGGCGAACGGTGCATATTTTGGAGGGGCACTGTCCTGCCCGGGATATGTAGTCAACCTTGATAAAACGTTTGCCCAGCTTGGGAGTATGAATGCCGCACAAGGGTCTTCAGGGATAGAAAAAACGTTTCATCATTGGCGGCTTTAGGTGAATAACTGACCAACCAGAACGGTAAAATAGTGTTTGTCTGAGCGTTGAGACGTTTAGACATCGCGCATTGTCATCGCCGGCAACGCGCAAACCGGTCCTAACGGAGCCAATTGGGTGCTCCGTTATATACGCAAGTCTAAGAGGGGCTTGTTTAGGAGGCACAGTATGGGACGTTTTACCAATCCTCGCGATCTGTACTTTGGTGAGGGCGCTCGCCACGAGGTGAAGAACCTCAAGGGCAAGAAGGCCATCATCGTTTCTGGCGGCAGCTCTATGCGCCGCGGCGGGTTCCTGCAGGACGTCGAGAACGACCTTAAGGAAGGCGGCTTCGAGGTCAAGCTGTTCGAGGGCGTCGAGTCCGACCCGTCCATCGAGACGGTCATGAAGGGCGCCGAGGCCATGCGCGAGTTCGAGCCCGACTGGATTATCGCCATCGGTGGCGGCTCGCCCATCGATGCCGCTAAGGCCATGTGGGTCTTCTACGAGTATCCCGAGGAGTCCTTCGACAACATCATCCAGCCGTTCAGCTTCCCCGAGCTGCGTCAGAAGGCTCATTTCTGCGCCATCTCCTCTACCTCCGGCACCGCTACCGAGGTCACCGCGTTCTCCGTCATTACCGACTACGCCAAGGGCATCAAGTACCCGCTGGCCGACTTCAACATCACCCCTGATGTCGCCATCGTCGACCCCGAGCTCACCTACACCATGCCCGCCAAGCTGTGCGCTCACACCGGCATGGATGCTCTGACCCACTGCATGGAGGCCTACGTTTCCACCTGTGCCTCTATGTTCACCGACGCCAACGCTCTGCACGGCATCCGCGAGATCGTCGAGTGGCTGCCCAAGTCCTATGCTGGCGACCATGAGGCCCGTCAGCACATGCACGAGGCTCAGTGCATCGCCGGTATCGCCTTCTCCTCGGGCCTGCTTGGCATCGTTCACTCCATGGCTCACAAGACCGGTGCTGCCTTTGAGAACGGCCACATCATCCACGGTGCTGCTAACGCCATGTACCTGGGCAAGGTCATCCAGTGGAACTCCAAGGACCCGCGTGCTGCCGAGCGTTACGCTTACGTGGCCAAGGAGATCCTGCACCTTCCCGGCGAGACCAACGAGGAGCTCATCGCTGCGCTCGTTCAGAAGATCCGCGACCTCAACGACCAGCTCAACATTCCGCAGTCCATCAAGGATTACGCGAATGGTGGCGTGAAGGTCGACGCCGAGAACCCGCAGATGGTTTCCGAGGAGGAGTTCCTCGCCAAGCTGCCCGAGATCGCCGCGAACGCCGAGCAGGACGCCTGCACGCCCGAGAACCCGCGTGAGACCAAGGCTGCCGACTTCGAGAAGATTCTCAAGGCCTGCTACTACGACACCGACATCGATTTCTAATCGACTCTTGTTATCGTAACGAGGGGCTCCGCACGTATCTGTACGGAGCCCCTTTCTTTTTTAGAGAATGGGATAGTTATGGCTGCAATTTTCAATAGCCCCAGCAAGTACATCCAGGGTCCGGACGAGCTCGCCAAGCTCGGCTCCTATGTCGAGCCGCTCGGCGCTAAGGCCCTCGTCATCGTGACACCTTCGGGCAAGAAGCGCGTCGGTGCCAAGATCGAGGGCGGCTTTGCCGAGGCTAAGGCCGAGCTGCTGTTTGAGGACTTTAACGGCGAGTGCTCCAAGGGCGAGGTCGATCGCCTGGTTGCGCTCGCTCGCGACAACGGTTGCGATATCGTCGTCGGTGTCGGTGGCGGCAAGATCCTCGACACCGCCAAGGCCGTCGCCTACTACCTAGAGTCCCCGGTTATCATTTGCCCCACCATTGCTTCGACCGATGCCCCGTGTTCGGCGCTTTCGGTGCTTTATACCGATGACGGCCAGTTCGATAAATATCTCTTCCTTAAGGCAAACCCCAACATTGTCCTGATGGATACGACGGTTATCGCGGCGAGCCCGGTGCGCCTGACGGTTTCCGGTATGGGCGATGCGCTCGCAACCTACTTCGAGGCCCAGGCGACGCACGATGCCGACGGTGGCACTTGTGCCGGCGGCAAGGGCGGCATGGCCGGCCTGGCGCTCGCCAAGCTCTGCTACGAGACGCTTATGGCCGATGGCGTCAAGGCCAAGGTTGCGCTGGAGAAGGGTGCGCTCACGCCTGCCGTCGAGCACATCATCGAGGCCAATACGCTGCTTTCGGGCATTGGCTTTGAGAGCTCGGGCCTTGCTGCTGCTCATGCCATCCACAATGGCCTGACGATGCTGCCCGAGTGCCACGGCATGTATCACGGCGAGAAGGTCGCCTTTGGCACTATCGTCCAGCTGGTACTTGAGGATGCCCCGACCGAGAAGCTCGAGGAAGTCTTGGGCTTCTGCATTGAGCTTGGCCTGCCGGTCACGATGAAGGAACTTGGCGTTGCCGAGCTTACGCGCGAGCAAGCCATGATTGTTGCCGAGGCCGCCTGCGCGCCCGATGACACCATGTGCAACATGCCGTTTGAGGTGACGCCCGAGATGGTCGCAAACGCCATCCTGGGCGCCGACGCGCTGGGCCACTACTATCTCATGGATGAGTAAATCAAGCTAAGGAAGGGGCAAAGCCAACAGATGGCTTTGCCCCTTTTTGCTATGGTGCAAAGGGGCAAGGTTACTTTGCACCAATCGTTGTTTGATGAAGGGCGGATTCTCGTATGGCGCTTCCTATGGTTTACGGCGGTCCCGGCCGGTATGTTCAGGGGCCGGGCGAACTGTCGCGTCAAGGCAGGTATTTGTCATGGTTGGGCTGCGCTGCCTATGTCTTGTTTGACCAAGGCACCGAGGATCGGCTGTGCAGGCAGATCGTCGATGGATTTCTGGACGAAGATCTAAGCGAGCCGTTCTTTAAGATTTATGACGGTCCGTGTACGGAAGAGGCCGTTGTCGAAATGGCTAAGGAAGCCCAGGCCGAGTATTGCGACATGGTAGTGGGTATTGGCGGCGGCAAGATGCTCGATATCGCCAAGGCCGTTGCGTTTTATGCCGAGTAGCCGTTGTGCGTATGCCCCACGGCGGCTTCGATGGACGGTCCGTGCAGCGAGATTTCCGATGCCGATTTGCAGGGTGTTGCAAATGCGGTCTTTAGAAACGAGCGCAATATGGCCAACGAGCAGGCCAAGGTGACCAAACAAAAACTCGTGCAGCTCATGTGCGAGGCATAGCTTGGCACTTGATTGACCTTGTGCAATCGAGGCGGCGATAGGCCATGGGCTATTTGCCGCAAAGATGCTCCGCGTGTAATTTGCCCGAGGCGTGGGCCGATAGCGTATCATTATCTCTTGCTTGTTTGCACTGCTCAGGGAGGGGCCGCGCATGGCGCAGGAACACGATCTGTTTGATGACATTATCGAGATCAGCAAGGGTTTCGACTTTCTTAAAAATCCGCTTGGCGGCGTGACCGATGCACTCGATCCGTCGGCGCCGCAGTGGAATCCTGCCGACTACAAGGAGCGCCCGCGCGGCAATACCATTCCGTGCCTGACCTGCAAAAACGAAAAGAGCGGCTGCACCGCGTGCATGGACGTGTGCCCGGTCAACGCTATCGAGGTCGAGGAAGACGCCATCGAGATCCTCGACTCCTGTCGCAAGTGCGGCCTGTGCGCCGCTGCCTGCCCGACCGAGGCGATCATCTCGCCGCGCCTGGCGCCTAAAAACCTGTATGACGATATCGTCTCTGCTGCTACGAGCCACGAGACCGCCTACGTCACCTGCACGCGTGCCCTCAAACGCATGCCGCGCGAAAACGAGGTCGTCGTTGCCTGCGTGGGCGATATTACGGCAGAGACCTGGTTCTCGGTACTGGCCGACTATCCCAACGTGAGTGTGTACCTGCCGTTGGGCGTGTGCGATAAATGCCGCAACACCGGCGGCGAGGACATTCTGGGCGAGGCGATTGCGAAGGCCGAGGAGTGGTCCGGCACGGGTATGGGCTTGGAGGTCGACCCCAAGAGCCTCAAATGCCATAAGCGCCGCGAGTACGAGCGCAAGGAGTACATGGAAAAAATTGCCCGCACCACGGGCCTGACGGTGACCAAGCTCAATCCGGCGACGGCGGCGCTGGCCTCGGTGACGCAGAAGCTCAAAGCCCATCGCCATCAGATTACCCAGCTGGAGCGCACGCTCAACACCATGTGCGGCACCACGACGACCAAGCGTCGCCGTTCGCTCACCCATGGGCGGCAGCTGGTGCTCTCGACACTGCAGAACCATCCCGAGCTTGCCCAGAATATGCAGGTGAGCACGCCGGAGTGCGATTTTGAAAAGTGCACGTCGTGCGGCGAGTGCGTCAACGTGTGCCCCACGTTTGCCTGTGATCTGGTGGGAAGCGGCCGCTTTGCGTTGGAGTCCACGTATTGTTTAGGCTGCGGCGCCTGTGTCAAGGTTTGTCCTGAGCGTGCGCTCAAGCTTGTTGAGCACGACGCGTCCAATCTGGTCGTCGTCGATCCCGAAGCCGAGGAAAAGGCCGCCCAGAAGGCGAAGGCTCACGAAGAAGCTGAGAAGGTCAAGGCCGAAGCAAAGGCCAAGCTCGACAAGATGCTCGATCAGGTGGAGAAGCTCGCGGACTAGCTAAAAGAGCGTAAATGATGGCCGGTGGAACAGGTACTGCCCCGCCGGCCAAAAAAGTTGCGGTGGAATAGTTCCCGTTTTGCCCTTAAGCTGGCCATTCAAGGAACTATTCCACCGCAACTAATAGACAGTTAGCTCATACTGCTCTGATGGGTCTCGCTGCCGTTATTGCGGCGGGTGACCGTTTCGTGGAGTAAAAAGAAGCTGGGAACCTGTTTGGTCTCGGTGTATTCCATAAGGATACCGTCGGCGTTGTAGGTCTGTCCGCGTACAACAGCGAGTGCGTTAAAGTCGTCGAGATCGAGCACGCGTGCATCCTCGGGCGTGGGATGCTCAATCGTTACATCGCGTTTGCCCGTGGCAATCTTAATGCCAAGGTCTTCTTCGAGGTAACGATAGATCGAGTCGTTGACAATCTCGGGTGTCAGCCCCGGTACCTGTGAGCTTAGGTAATAGGAGTCGTCGGAGCACACGGCCCGTCCGTCTGCATAACGGATGCGTTTGGCACGCGTGAGCTCACAGCCTTCAGGAAACCCGGTAATCTTGGAGAGCGCCTTGTTGCAGACGAGGAGCTCAAAGACAGTAGTAACCGTTTTGAGCTCAAAGCCTCGGCTGGCCGCGATTTCCTTAAAGGTCTCGAGTCCGCCGCCACCACCACGACTCTTCTCGTCACTGATGTTGCGAATGACGCGCATGCCTTTGCCTTGCTGGGGGAGCACGTAACCATCTGCCGCAAGCATCGAGATGGCGCGACGGACCGTCATACGCGAACAGTCAAACAGCTGCGTGAGCTCAGTCTCCGAAGGCAGATAACTCTGATAGGCGTAAGTGCCGTCGTCAATCGACTGCTTCACGTTGTCATAAATAGTTTGGAAGATGGCTCGCGCCACGACGGTCTCCTAGAGCTGAGTGCGCGAGCGGTGGATGAGGACCGCTCGCGCAGGTGTCGATCGATTTACTTGCTGGGGTCGATTATATATTTACCCATGGCACGCAGAGCTGGGTCTGACAGGATGGCGCCGAGTTCGTCGAGGGAAGCCACCTTGGCGACCATCGAGGATACGTCGAGCCTGCCAGAGTCGATGAGCTCGAGCGCGCGACGCTGCGTATAAGGGTTGATGTAGGACGAGGTAAGCACAAGCTCCTTCTGGAAGACCTCGAAGGGCTTGACGGTGATTGTCTCATCGGGCTTGGTGAGGCCGAACATCATGACCGTAGCCTTGTGGCCGGCAATCTGGATGGCCTGCTCGATGGTGACGGGCTTGCCAACACACTCGATAACGACATCGACGTTGCCGACGCCCTCCTGCTTCAGGCGGGCCGGGACATCCTCGTGGATGGAATCAATTGCCAGGTCGGCGCCGAGTTTGAGCGCAACCTCGCGCTTGCCTTCGACAGGCTCGAGCAAGACGACCTTGGTGGCGCCGGCGTTTTTGGCGAGCTGCATCATGAGCAGACCGATCATGCCACCGCCGATAACGACAACTGTGCTGCCGGGCTTGATGTTGCACATATCGATGCCGTGCAGGCAGCAGGCGACGGGCTCGGTCATGGCGCCCTGCTCAAAGCTGGTGTGATCGCCCAACTTGTAGACTTGCTGCATATCGACGGAGCAGTACTCGGCAAAGCCGCCGTTAACGGTGGTGCCGTAACCGGTCATATGCTCGCAGTAGTGGTTGATTCCGTCGCGGCAGGGTTCGCAGCAGCCGCAGGGATGGTTTGGGTCGATGCACACGCGATCGCCCGGTTTAAAGCCGGTGACATCGCTGCCCACGGCCTCGACAACGCCCGCAAACTCATGACCAAGGATCGTGGGCGGGGTAACGTCGGCTGCACCCTTGTCGCCTTCATAGATATGCACGTCGGTGCCGCAGACGCCGCAAGCTTTGACGTTGATCAGAACGTCACGCTTGCCCACGGTCGGTTTTGTCGAATCCTCGACCCTGAGATCGTGCTTTCCATAGAAGACCGCGCTTTTCATGGTGACTCCTTAACGTAGCGGTGAATGTTGTAATGAAGTATAGGTATGTCTATAGATATAGACAAGCACATCTAGACAAGTAGAAAAGAAATTTATAATGCAGCCATCAGCTATGTCAGATTTAACAGGCGAAATACTGGACATATACCGTTTACGGCCAATAATCAACCGTTTACCGACCGTAGTATTTATGCTAACTTGTC
>NZ_JBBNLT010000012.1:0-76340 GCF_040092345.1 Collinsella sp. CLA-ER-H7
CCTGTGGTGGTGACGGGAGGCATCCACCTAGACGGGCTCTGCGACACCTCCGATGCGCTTGCAAGTTGGGCCCCGCGCGAGCGAAAGCTTGAGATCATGCACGACCCGCGGGCGGGCGCCTTCGGGGCTCGCCGTTGAATGCTGGCCTGCCGCGCGGGCGGATGGCATGGCCGCGGGGCTCTCGCCTGCGAAGAAGCGCGCGGCGATCGTCGTGCCGCTTTGCGCTTTCGCTGCGGCTTCGGCTGCAGGGATGGTCGCGTGCGCCCAGGCCGTCGGCGCCCTTATGGCGGTGGCGGGGCTTTTGGCGCTCGCGTGGTACCGCCATGTTGCCCTGTCCCGCTTCGGCGGGGTGACGGGGGATTTGGCCGGATGGTTTCTGCAATGGGCTGAGCTCGCGATGCTTGCCATGCTGGTAGCGGGGGGCATGCTCCTATGATGCTCGTGTTAGGTGGCGCGCATTCGGGGAAGAGGACCTTCGTGCGCGAAAAGCTCGGGTTCGCGGCGGACGATTTCGTCGACGCGGCGCAGTTTGCGGAGGGCGGCGTGCCCGCGGCTTTTGCCGGCCGCGTCGCGTACCGTGCTGAGGAACTCGTACGCGCGCTCGACGTTGACCGGGCGCTCGAGCGGCTGATCGGCTTCGACGCAGTGATTCTGTCCTTGGTCGGCTCGGGGGTCGTCCCCATGCGTGCGGAAGACGCCCAATGGCGCGAGCGCGCGGGGCGCCTGGGATGCGCGCTCGCTGCGCGCGCCGACGTCGTCGTGCGCATGACGTGCGGGATTCCCCAGGTCATCAAAGGAAACCTTGCCGATGCGTCTCGAGGGACGCAGGGCGCGAGCGCGCCTTTGGAAGTCGTCTTCGTGCGCCATGGTGCCACGGCGGGCACGGAAGACCATCGCTACAGCGGGGCGGGCACCGACGAGCCCCTGTCGAGCGCGGGCGAGCGCGCTTTGCGCGATCTCGCGTGCGATCGTGACGTGTTCCGTGTTATCACGAGCGGAATGGCCCGCACCGACCAGACGGCGCGCATCCTCTTCCCGTACGCGGAGCTTATGGCGTGCCCCGGTCTGCGCGAGATGGATTTCGGTGACTTCGAGGGGCGAAGCGCCGCCGAGCTTAAAGAGGATGTGCGCTACCGCGCCTGGGTAGACTCCTGGTGCGAGACGCGCTGCCCGCATGGCGAGGGCAAGAGCGATTTCACCCGCCGCGTCGTCGCGGCGTTTCGGGAGGCGTGCGAATCGGAGCGCGCCCAGGGGAGTGGGCGCGCCGTCTTCGTCGTTCACGCGGGTACCGTGAAAGCGCTGCTCTCCGAGCTAGCTGTCCCGAAAATGGGATATTTCGACGTGCATACCGAGCCGGGCGGCGCATGGGCCGCCACCTGGGATGGGCGCTGCCTTCGCGACGTTCGCCCCGCTTCGGGGGGCGATGCCCGGTGATGACGATTCTTGCCGTCGCCGCCGGGTTCGCGGCCGACCTTGCCTTCGGCGACCCGCGCTGGCTTCCCCATCCCGTCGTCGCCATGGGGCGCGCGATCACGTGGGCCGAAGGCCGCCTGCGGGGCGCATTCCCGCAAACGTCCGCGGGCACGCGCGCCGCAGGGCTTGTGCTCGCCGTGGCGCTTCCGCTTGCGTGTTGGCTTTTGACCTGGGGAATCCTGCATCTTTGCGGCATGGTTCACCCCGGCTTGCGCTTTGTGGCCGAGGCATGGGCGAGCTATCAGATTCTCGCGGCATGCGAGCTGCGCCGCCAGAGCCTGGCCGTGGCCCGCGCGTTCTCGAAGGGCGGCCTTGTCGCGGCTCGTGAAGCCGTCGGGCTCATCGTGGGACGCGACACGTCTGTTCTCGACGAGCAGGGCGTTGCGCGCGCCGCCGTGGAAACGGTGGCGGAGAACGCGAGCGACGGCGTCATCGCGCCGCTTTTCTACCTTATGATCGGGGGTGCGCCCTTGGGCATGGCGTACAAGGCGGTGAACACGCTCGACAGCATGGTGGGCTACAAAAACGAGCGCTACATCGACTTCGGCTGCGCCTCGGCGCGCCTCGACGATGCGGTGAACTGGATTCCCTCGCGCTTATCGGCCCTGCTCATGATCGCCGTGTGCCCGATCGTCGGGCTCGACGCGTGCGGGGCGGCGCGCATCTGGCGCCGCGACAGGCGTCGCCATGCGAGTCCCAACTCGGCGCAGACCGAGTCAGCGTGTGCGGGCGCGCTCGGGCTGCGCCTGGCAGGACCCGCGGTGTATTTCGGCAAGCTCGTTGAGAAACCGACGATAGGCGACGCATCCCGCGAAATCGAGTGGGGCGACATCGCCCGGGCGACAAGGCTCATGCTCGCCGCGTCCGTATGCGCGCTCGTCGTCTTCGGCGCCGCGCGCGCGGCGGTCGTGCTCGCCGTGGGGGCGATGTCATGAGGGAAGACCACGCTGCGTCCCGGGCTGCCGGGGGAATCCTGCGCGCCCGTACGCATGGGGGCAGTGCGCAATCGCTTGGCATCGCTTGCGAAGGGGGCGCCTCCGACTTCATCGATTTCTCGGTGAACGTGAATCCGGCAGGCCCCTCGCCGCGCGCTGTCGCCGCAGCCTGCAAGGCGCTTTCTCGAATCGACGCCTACCCCGATAGGGAAAGCCTCGCCCTTGTTCGCGCCCTATCGCGCGCCCAGGGCATTCCCGAAGATACTATCGTCTGCGGCGCGGGCGCGTCCGACATCATCTGGCGGCTCGCTGCGGCGGTGCGCCCGAAACGCATCGTCGTGTGCGCGCCGACGTTCTCTGAATATGCGGAGGCGGCATCGTACTACGGCGCATGCGTGCAGGAGTTCCCGCTCTCCGAAGCGGACGACTTCGACGTGCCCGCCTCCTTCGCCCGCGCGATCGAGGGGCCGGGAGACGTGGCGTACCTCTGCAATCCGAACAACCCGACGGGGCGCCTCGTCGACCCCCGCGTGATCGATGCCGCGGCTTGCCGCTGCGAGCAGGTGGGCGCGCTGCTCGTCGTGGACGAGTGCTTCCTCGGATTTGCGCCCGACGCCCGCGATAGGAGCGTGGCCGCACGCGCCGCGTGTTCGCGCCATGTGGCCGTGCTCTCTGCGTTCACCAAGCTCTACGGAATGGCGGGGTTACGGCTGGGATATCTGATCAGCGGAAACGACCAACTCATCGATGGAATTCGCCGGGCGGGGCAGGCGTGGCCCGTCTCCTCGGTCGCCGAGGCCGCGGGCATCGCCGCCCTGGAAGACGTCGAATACGTCTCGCGCACGCGCGATGTATTGGCGGGCGAGCGAGCGTGGCTTTCCCACGAGCTCTCCTCGCTCAGGCTTTCCGTCGTGCCGTCGGATGCGAACTTCCTTTTAGTCCGCACGCCGACGAAAGACATTCCCGAACGCCTGTATAAACAGGGGGTTTTGGTCCGCACGTGCGACTCGTTTTCGGTGCTGTCCCGTTTCTGGTGCCGCGTCGCGGTGCGCACGCGCAAGGAGAACGCCCGGCTTGCGATGGCGTTCAGCCGCGCGCTATGGGCGGAAGGTACATCAGGCGAAGGCGAACCCGACGAACGGGGCGGCGCTTCTTGCAGCGGTGCTATGGCGGGCGCGGATGGCCGAGGCTCGGCGAAGGAGGTCGATACCCGTGGGTAGGGCGAAGCCCATCATGATCCAGGGCACCATGTCGAACGCGGGGAAGAGCCTGCTTGCGGCGGGGCTGTGCCGCGTTCTTTCGCAGGACGGCCTGCGCGTGGCTCCCTTCAAGAGCCAGAACATGGCGCTCAACAGCGGTGTCACGGCCGACGGGCTCGAGATGGGGCGCGCCCAGATCATGCAGGCCGAGGCGTGCGGCATCGCGCCCGACGTGCGCATGAACCCCATTCTGCTCAAGCCCGAAAGCGGCCACCGAAGCCAGCTCATCGTGGCCGGCAAGGAGCAGGGAGCCTTCGCTGCGAGGGACTACTTCGCGCGAAAGAAGGCGCTCATGCCGCAGATTTTGGAGGCGTTCGATTCGCTCGCGGAGGAAAACGACGTCATCGTCATCGAGGGCGCCGGCAGCCCCGCCGAAATCAACCTTGCCGAAAACGACATCGTCAACATGGGGCTCGCGCGCGCCGTGTCCTCCCCCGTGCTGCTCGCGGGCGACATCGACCCAGGCGGGGTGTTTGCCCAGCTTTACGGCACGGTCGCGCTCCTTGCGCCCGAGGACCGCGCGCTTTTGCGGGGGCTTGTAGTAAATAAGTTCCGCGGTGATGTGGAAATCCTGCGCCCGGGTTTGGCCCCACTTGAGAAGATGTGCGGGGCCCCCGTCGTGGGGGTCGTGCCGTATCTTACGCTCGACCTGGACGACGAGGACTCGCTCGCGCCGCGCCTATCTGCCCGCGAGGCGCGCGGCGTCATCGACGTCGCCGTCGTGCGCCTTCCGCATCTGTCGAACTTTACCGACTTCGACCCGCTTTCGCGCGTGCCCGGCGTGGGCGTGCGCTATGTTTCCTCGACGACCGATCTGGGCCGACCCGACCTGGTGGTGCTCCCCGGCTCGAAGACCACGCTCGACGACGCGCGCTGGCTTGCGGCTAGCGGCATCGGAGCCTGTGTACGCGCGCTTTCGGGTGCGGGCACGCCGGTGCTCGGCATATGCGGAGGCTACCAGCTTTTGGGTGACGAGCTTTCCGACCCGCACGGCAGGGAAGGCGCTGGCACCGCGCGCGGGCTCGGGCTCATCCCTGCAAGTACGGTGTTCAAGGAGGAAAAGCGCCTCGCCCAGTCGGAGCTGCGCATCACGGGCGCCCAAGGCGCGTTCTCGGTGTGGAACGGCATGACGGCGCGCGGGTACGAGATTCACGACGGCGAAACGACCGTCTCCTGCGCCCCTGCGGGCACGATTGGCGGCAAACCAGAAGGCGCGGCCTGCGGAAACGTGTTCGGAACCTATCTCCACGGCCTGTTCGACGAACCGGGGGTGGCACTCGCCCTCGCGCGCTCGCTCGTGCGCATGCGCGGCCTGCCCGAGAGCGTCGTGGGTGCTGAGGGCGCGGTGTCCGCGGCCGATCATCGTGCGCGCGAGTTCGGCCGCCTGGCCGACTCCGTGCGCGGGGCGCTCGACATGGAGTATGTCTACCGCATTATCGAGGAGGGCGTATGATCCACGTGTATCATGGCGACGGCAAAGGCAAGACCACGGCGGCGATGGGCCTCGCCCTTCGCATGCTCGCCGCAGGCCGCCGCGTCGTCGTCGTGCAGTTCCTGAAAGACGGCGAAAGCGGGGAGGTGCGCCTGCTCGCCGAGCATTTCGGCGTGCCCGTGTTCGCGGGGAAGGCGTCGGACAAGTTTACCTGGTCCATGACGTCGGAAGAACTTGCCGCGACGCGCGAGTTGCACGATGGGAACCTCGCTTCCGCGCTCGCCGAGCTCGAGGGCGCGCAGGAGGGGCTGCTCGTGCTCGACGAGGCGCTCGACGCGCTTTCGAATGGGCTTGTCGACGAGGCGCTCGTGGACCGCGCGCTCGATATGTCCGCGCGCGGCGTCGAAGTAGCGCTCACCGGGCGCGCGCCTTCCCGCAAGATCGTGGAGAAGGCCGACTACATAACCGAGATGCGGTGCGAGAAACACCCCTACGCTCAGGGGATAGGTGCAAGGGAAGGAGTGGAGTACTAGATGGATTCCAAGGAGATGGCGCCCGGCGACATCGAGCGGCGCAGCTTCGAGATCATCACCGAAGAGCTCGGCGGCCGCACGTTCCCGCCGCTCGAAGAGCCCGTCGTGAAGCGCGTCATCCACACCACTGCTGACTTCTCGTACGCCGATTCCCTCGTGTTCACCCATGACGCCGCGCACTGTGCGCTCGACGCACTGCGCGCAGGGGCCACGGTGCTCACCGACACGAACATGGCGCTCGCAGGCATAAGCAAGCCCGCGCTCGCGAAGCTCGGCTGCAAGGCCGTGTGCTACATGGCCGACCCTGATGTCGCCGCGGCTGCGCGCGCCGCGGGCACGACTCGCGCCGTTGCGAGCATGGACAAAGCTTGCGGCATCGAGGGTCCGCTCATCGTGGCCGTCGGCAACGCTCCCACAGCACTTCTGCGCCTCGCCGAGCTCATGGACGCGGGGAAGATCGCGCCCGCGCTCGTCGTTGGGGTGCCGGTTGGGTTTGTGAACGTGGTCGAGGCGAAAGAGGAGCTACTCGCGCGACGGGTGCCGGCCATCGTCGCGAGGGGTCGCAAGGGCGGCTCGACCGTGGCGGCCGCCATTATGAACGCGCTGCTCTACGAGATCACGCGCCCAGGCGGCCCGAAGTGACGGCGCCCGCATCCGCGCCGGCGCTGCGCATCTTCGCCGGCACCACTGAGGGCCGCCTTCTGTGCGAATGGGCGAGCGGGGCGGGCATCCCCGCCCGTGCCTACGCGGCAACCGAGTACGGAGGCGAGCTTTTGGGCGAGCTTCCGGGCATCGAGGTGCATGCGGGCAGGCTCGACGAGGCCGACATGGAGCGCGAGCTTTCCGGCGCGCGCATCGTCGTCGACGCCACGCATCCCTTCGCTACGCTCGCAAGCGGCAACATCCGGGCCGCTTCGCTCGCCGTGGGTGCACGATGTCTGCGCCTTGCGCGCCCGGTCGAGGCGCTACCCAAAGGCGTCGTGTCGGTCGCGTCGATCGCCTGCGCGGCGCGCTTTCTCTCCGAGAACCCGGGTCGCGCGCTTCTCACGACGGGGAGCAAGGAGCTTGCTCCCTACACGCGCGTCGCCGATTTCGCGGAGCGCTTCTTCGTGCGTGTTCTCCCGCTGCCCGGTGCTATAACGAAGTGCATCGACGCGGGGTTTTCGCCGTCGCACGTCATCGGCATGCAGGGGCCCTTCACCCGCGAGCTCAACGAGGCGATGCTTCGGCAGGTGGGCGCCCAGTGGCTTGTGACCAAGGACTCGGGAACCGTAGGTGGCACGGCCGAGAAGATCGCCTCCGCGCGCGACGTGGGAGCGCGCTGTATCGTGGTCGCCCGTCCCGCCGAGGGAGGCGGGGGCCTTTCGCTTCGGGAAGTGGAAGACGCGCTCTTACGGGAGTTCGCGCGCTAGGCGCTCGCCGCGCCTGCGTGCCCTCCCGCCCGCGAGGAGAAGCGCCTTGAGCAAGCTCGACCCGTATAAGCCCGTCATCCGCCAATAGCTCGAGGACGAAGCCCGGAACTGGCGCAAGCAGCCCTTCAATAAGTTGCCGTGAAATAGTGTCTGTTTTTGCTGCTAGATAGCATATTTAGTCCTTAATTCACCGCAACTTATTGGTGGTGGCTTACTGATAGCGTAGGCAGTCCACCGGGTCGAGCTTTGCCGCGCGGCGAGCGGGGTAGAAGCCAAAGATTACGCCGATGCCGACGGAGACGGCGAAGGCCAGCAGCACCGTGGCGATTGAAAAGCTCGGTGTGATTTGCCCGCTGGCACCGAGCTCGCCAAGAATCCCGGATCCGGAGGCAAACATCGCAAGAGCCCAGGCCAGCAGATAGCCAATCAGGACACCCAACAGTCCGCCGGTGACGCACAGCGCCGAAGACTCGGCCAAAAACTGCGCGGTGATATCGCGACGACTGGCGCCCAGAGCACGGCGGATGCCGATCTCGCGGATGCGTTCAGATACGTTGGTGAGCATCATATTCATAATGCCGATACCGCCGACAAGCAGCGAAATGCTGGCGACAGCGCCCATGATGAGCGAGAACGCGCCCATAAAGGAGTTGAGTGTATCGATGGCGCTTTTCATGGATGTTGCCGATACACTGTCGTACTCCTCCTCCTCGATGCCCTTCATCGCGCGCACCTTGGACTCGATGGTTTTACAAAGCTCATCCATGTCCGTGCCCTCGGCGGCAAGTGCCGTCACGCTGGGGAATGAAGGATTCTCGTCGCCAAACAGTCCGGAGATTGTTTCGCGTGGCATATACAGCGTGAGCGAGCCCATGGAGTCGCTGCCGCCATCAATCACGCCTACAATCTGCACCTCGCCGTTGGACACCTTGATGGTTTTCCCCAGCGCATCCTGTTCGTTGCCGTAAAGCTGATCGGCGCCGCCGCGGCTGATGAGCGCCACGCGCGAGCCTGATTGGGACTCGGCCTGGGAATAGGTGCGCCCCGCAACGAGCTTGCTGGCCCCCACGGCGTCGAGCATGTCGCTATCGACACCCTGTGCCATGACGGTATAGCTTTTATCGCCGGTCTTATACTCGGTATACGCGCTGTCGACAATGCCGATCTGCTCTATCTGCGGCACCAGTTTTTGAAGCTTCTCTATGTCGGACTCGGTGAGTTCTTGCGACGAATAGACTTGCACCATGCGTGCCGCATTGAGGCCCAGACTGTTGACCAGGCTGTTTTGGATGCCGCCGATGAGCGAAGTCATGGCAATAACCGAGGCGATGCCGATGACAATGCCCAGGATGGTGAGCAGGCTGCGCCCCTTGTTGGCCTCGAGCGAGTGAAGGGCTTCCTGGATGAGATCGCGGGCGCTCATGCCACCACTCCTTTCGGCGGGTTGGCGGAGGCGGAAATCATGGGCAGGCTATCTACGGCGCTGCGCAGGGTCCGCGGTGCATGTGGAATATACGCGCCGTCGTGAATGCGACCGTCGCGGATGGTCACGGCACGGTCGGCTTCGGCGGCGATGCCGGGGTCGTGTGTGATAAGAACGATGGTTTTGCCGCGCTCCTGAAGTCTATGGAAGGTCTCCATCACAAGCGCTCCAGTGGCGGAGTCTAGGTTTCCCGTTGGCTCATCGGCCAGAATGATGGGCGGGTCATTGACGAGGGCGCGTGCGATGGCGACACGCTGCATCTGGCCGCCCGAGAGCTCGGATATGCGGTGGTCCCAGTGGTCGACCGGTAGTGTGACGGCCTGCAGCGCGTGCACGGCGCGCATCTCGCGCTGGCTACGGGGCACATTGGTGTAGGCCAGCGGCAGCATGACGTTTTCGATAACCGACAGGCGCGGCAGCAGGTTGAAGCTCTGAAAGACAAAGCCAATGCTCAGGGCGCGGACTTCGGTGAGCTCGTCATCATCGAGCTCGGCCACGTTGAGCCCTTGCAGGTAATAGTCGCCCGCCGTCGGTTTGTCCAGGCAGCCCAGGATGTTCATGAGCGTTGACTTGCCCGAGCCCGAAGGGCCGGTAATGGCGACGAACTCGCCGGGATCTACCGCCAGGCTCACGTTATGCAGGATATGGGCGCAACCTGCCTCGCTCTCAAAGATGCGGTGCACGTTGCGGATGTCGATAACGGGACGCATTACATGCCCTCGTCGTCAGACATGCTGCCCGAATCCGTGCTGTAGCCGCCGTCAGCTGTTGCGTCAGCTCCGGTGTCCATGACGAGGGTGTCGCCATCGCGCAGCTTGGTAACCGGCACGTTGGGGTTGATCTCGTTGCCCTGGTCGTCGCGCTTGACCTGTGTCTTGCCGACTACGGCTTCGTTGTCGTTTTGCGTCACGACGGTCACCTTCACGCGACGGGTTTGCTTGCCCTCTTCATCAGTCGCCACGTTGACGTAATAGTGTTCGCCGTCTTCGGTCATGAGCGCCATCGTCGGCACCATCACCACGTCGTCGAGCTGCTCGGTCACCACCGAGACCTCGGCCGTCATGCCCGGCTTCAGGCGCGCGTCGGGCGCCTCGATGAGAATGTCGACGTTAAAGGTTACGCTGCCGCCGCCACCGTTGGCGGCGTCGGAGTTTGCCACCGACGCGATAGCCGTGACGGTGCCCTGGCTCACGATATCGGGAAACGCGGGATACGTGACGTTGGCGCTCTGCCCAACGGCGATCTTGGCGATGTCCTTTTCGCCCACCTGCACGGTCACCTTCATCTTAGATAGGTCGGCGATCTGCATGCACTGCTTGCCGCCGCTCGTATCGCTTTCGCCCATGATCATGCCGCCTGTAACCGTGACGCCCACTTTGGCATTGAGCTCCACGATGCTACCCGAGCTCGGGGCCGTGACCGTGCGACTGGAGGCCTTGGCGTTCGCCTGGTCGAGGTTTGCCTGGGCTGATGCGAGGCTGCGCTGCGCGGCCGATACGGCGTTCGTGTCTACTGATGCGGCGGAGACGCCAGCCGCTGCGGAAGCTCCCTCGACGTCCGTCGTTGGGGTGGCCTGCGCGGCAGCTGCGGCTTTCTGAGCGTTGGCGAGGTCTTCTTGAGCGGCAGCAACTGCACGCTGCGCCTCGGCAACGTTGCGATCGAGCTCGTCGTTTTTAATGGTCATAAGCACGTCGCCCTCGTTGACGGATTGGCCTGCCTGCACGTTGATAGAATCGACCGTGCCGTCGACAGAAGGGGAGACCACTGAGGACGAAATGGGTTTGAGCTGGCCTTTCGCCTCGACCGTTGTGGTAAACGTGCCCTCGGTCACCATGTCAGTCACAGGCCCACTAGCGCCCTGTGGCTGCGCATTGATAACCAGGGTTGCGACAATGGCAATGAGCGCGATGGCACCCACGACGCCGGCGGCAATACCGCGACGAATCAGCTTTTTGCGTCGACGTTCGGCACGCTTTGCCTTGAGCTTGGCATATGCCTCTTCATCGGAAATCTCGGCCGTAGCGTTCGCGCGTCCGCTCTGCTTGTCGGCATGTACGTTTGTAATCAGAGGAAACGTTTCGGTGGCACCTTCGGGCGTGCGCTCGGTATCATCTGGGCCCGGGGTGATCGTGGGGACATTCGGCATAGCGTCTCCTTTATAGAAAGAACCTCGATAATTATATGCGCCCACCGGTTGGGGCGGGCGCATAGGACGGTTTCTTTCGGAACTGTTAGATTGGTCGCAGCGGTTCCACGTTGTAGGAATGCGCGCGTTGCACTACGAGTGGACAACCACGCACAGGCCGACTTTGATGCAATCGTGCAGTGCCTTGGCGTCGGCCAGGCGCAGGTTGATGCAACCGTGGCTGCCGCACCACTTGTACGACTCGGCGTTATCGAAGCTCTTGTCGTTTTGCCAGGTGGCGTCGTGGAAGCCGATCATGTTGCCCTCAAACGGCATCCAGTAGCTCACCGGGCTCTCATATTTGGGTTTACCGGTCTCGGGGTCCTTGGCTCCGATCAGGGTGCTGCCGCCGTCGTTGCTGTTGATTTGCCACACACCCTCGGGGGTGGCGTCTTCGCCCGGTTTGCCGGAAATAAAGTTGGCCTCCCACACGATATTGCCGCTCTCGTCATAGTAGCGCGCGTGCTGCTCGGACAGGTCGACGTCGATATACGCCTTCCAGTCGGGCTCTCCCTTTGCGGTAAAGGTGTCGGCCTTCTGGGAGTACTTGATCTCGATCTCGCCGGTCTGCTTGTTGTTAATGGCGTCCTCGACCTGCTTGGCGAGCGAGCTGCTGTCGATGGACCAACCAAAGTCGCCGCCTTCGACGGCGCACTGCTTGCCATCGGCGCGCGTCCACCAACGAGTGGAGCCCACGGTATTAAAGCCGTTGGCGAGTTCGGCTGCCCAGCTGCTGATCTGCGACGTATCGAGCGTGGGGTTGGCCGGATCGGCAAAGCTGATCCACTGCAACACGGAGCTGCCATCAACCTTGCCGGCATCCTCGCCGTTGAGCTTGAGGGTCACGTTGACGCCCAGGAAGTTGTTGGCGGCATCGCATGCGGCCTGAATCTGATCATCGGTCAGCGTTCCATTAAGCGGCTCATAGGCATCGTTGCCGAGCTTGGAAAGATCTACGGTCTCGGTCAGCGAGGCAAGCTCGAGCTCGGCGTACTTAATGACATGCTCGCGGTCGAGCTTTTCGTTGGAGCGCGCCTTCTCGACGGTAAACTTGCCGGCCTGCTCGTCATAGGAGCTATTGGCCTCGAACGTGCCCGAACGGCCCTCGTTAAACTCGTCGATGGCGGCGCCCAGATCCTCCTCAAACTGCTTTTGGTCAAAGGTGTCGGAGAGCATGGACAGGTCGACGTCTTGATCAAGATCGACTTCGTTGGAGGTAGCGGTTGTTTTGGTCTTGCCGCTTAAGGATTCCACAAGACGGACCGGCCATATAAAGGCTTCGTTGTGGCTGATGATTTCTTTTGCGGCAGCTTCGCCGTCGACGATGGGCTCATCGGACTCGGGCTGATAGGTCCAGCTAAAGTCATCGCCTGTCACGGCGAGCTTATAGTGCTTCCATGCCGAATTGACCTTGGTGGCGGCAGACGAAGCGTTGGAGAACGAGACGTCGACGCCGGCGATGGTGGTGTTGGGGTAGGCTACCTGCGAAAACGCTACGACGCCTACTATATAGACAATGACGATTAGGCCCAGGACGACAAATAACGTCGTCTTTTTGCCCGACTTATTGTTCTCGGCGGGTTTGCGCGCGGGGCCGCGATCGCCTCGAGCGTGCGTGGGGGGCTGCTTGGGCGCATTGCCGTTTGCCTGGCGCTGCTGACGTTGTTGACGCTGCTGTCGCTGTTGGTTCGGGCGTTGGGAAGCGTTTGCCGCACCACGCTGCTGACCGTGGCTCGGCGCGATAGGACGCGGCGACTGAACGCCGCCGGTGTGCCTGCTCGGCTGCTGCGGATCGGGAATCAGTTGAGTTCGATCGTTTTGCGACATCGTATGCATATCCTTCGATTTTCGCCTTGCGGTTCATCGTGTTTTTACTGGGCTTGCATTATAGCGATTGCCCTGCTGTTTGTGGTACGGAAACGGTGGCATTCAAAAGAGGTGGGACATTTGTCCAACCTTTGAGTCATTCTTTGCCGCTATCCGCACACACCGCATTTTGCACAGGCCGAAAGTGCGGCCGGAGCCTGCGCGATGCCACCCTTTGCCGTCTCGCGCAGCGTGGCCGGCAACGCGTGGCCCACCGAAAGCATGACATGTGCCATCTGGTCAAACGGCACCAAGCTCTTAATGCCTGCGAGGGCGAGTTGTGCCGAGCTAAAGGCCGCTGCCACGCCAATGGCGTTGCGGTTTTGGCAGGGCACCTCCACGAGGCCACCGACGGGGTCGCAAACGAGGCCCAGCAGGTTACTCAGCGCGATGGAACTGGCGTCGAGCGCCTGATCGGGCGTGCCGCCGAGCATCTGCACCAACGCGGCGGCTGCCATGGCAGCGGCGCTTCCCACCTCCGCTTGGCAGCCGCCCTCGGCGCCGGCAACACAGGCGCTTGTGGTGAGGTTGAGGCCGATTGCGGCTGCGCAGTAGAGCGCGTCCATGACCTGCTCGTCGTCGAGCTGCAGGTGATCGGCGAGCGCCAGCACGCAGCCGGGCACAACACCCGCGGAGCCTGCCGTGGGGGCGGCGACAATCACGCCCATGGTAGCGGAGCGCTCGAGCACGGCCATGGCGCGGGCAACGGCGTCGGTCTGGACGGCGCCCATCAGGCTTGCACTCAAATCGTTGCAGCGGGTTGCTTCGACGAGCTTCGCCTCGCCGCCGATAAGCCCGCCGAGCGAGCGCTGCGGATTGGCGATAGGGGCCGTGGTCTCCTCGCGCATGACGTCGAGCACGCGGCGCATGGCGGCGACGGCGTGCGCCTCGCCGGTCAGGCGCGCCTCGCGCACGGCCATGACGGCGCCGATGCTGAGTCCCAGCTCCTCGCACGCGTCGAGCAGTTGCTCGCCATCGTCGAAGATCTCCTTGGCCGAGACGCCGGGGGAGAGCGATGATGCTGAGCCAGGGAGCTCAATAAAGGTGGCGTAACCGACGTTGTCGAGTTTGCGCACCATGGGGATGACGGTGTCGTCGGGTGTGCCGTCGGTCTCAAAGACGGAGTAGGCCTGGCCGCCCACCTCGGTGCGGTAGGTGCGGCAGAAGGCGATGTTCACGTGTGCGTAGGCAAGTAGGTTCGTAAGCGCGGCGAGCACGCCGGGAACGTCCTGGTGCGCCACGAAGAGCGTGGAGTACATACCCGAGATGTCGACGCCGACGCCGTTGATGCGGCTGATACGCATCTTGCCGCCGCCCAGGCTCTCGCCGCGGACCTGCGCCGTAGCGCCCGTGTCGTCGACCATCTCGATATCGACGGTGTTGGGGTGGATGGAGGCGTCGTCGCCCTTGATGTCAAAGTGATAATCGAGGCCCTGCTCGCGTGCGAGGTCGAAGGCCTGCTTGATATTCTCGTCGTCGGTGTCGAGGCCCAAGATGCCCGCAACGAGCGCGCGGTCGGTGCCGTGGCCGCGGTAGGTGTGGGCGAAGGAGTTCCACAGGCCAAAGGTGACCTTGGTGATGCGGCCCTCGAGCAGACTGGCGGCCACCTGTGCGCAACGCAGGGCGCCGGCGGTGTGCGATGAGCTGGGGCCGACCATGACGGGCCCCAAGATCTCGAATGCAGAGGTCGTAGCTAGTGTTTGCGGCTTGCCTGCCATGGGTGCTCCTTATCTATCCCGTCGTCCCGAGGGGTGGGGCATAAGGTCGCCTGCTCGGACAGTCCTGCTCGCACGGAGAGCACATTAAGTGCTCTCCGGCTCGTGCGGAACTCGCGATCGACCTTATGCCCCGCCCCTCGGGACTAAGGATACATGGTTGGAGTTGCTAGATGGCAAAATTCATTAGCTGGTGACGCAGCGTAGGCTCTTATCGAAGCATCTTCACCACCGGATTAATAAAAAAGAAGCACCGCTTGGGGGCGGTACTTCTTTTGAAAGCGCATGCGTGTTGTGACCTTGGTGGTTCCCAATTACAGGCCGCAGGCTGATTTGAGTTCTTCGACTCGGTCGGTTTTCTCCCAGGTGAAGTCGGCGTCTTCGCGGCCGAAGTGACCGTAGGCTGCCGTCTTTTCGTAGATGGGGCGACGCAGGTCCAGGTCTCGGATGATTGCGCCCGGGCGCAGGTCGAAGGTCTTCTCTACGGCCTCGACGATCTTGTCCTCGGCAACATGTGCGGTACCGAAGGTGTCGACCATGATTGAGAGGGGCTTGGAAACGCCGATGGCGTAGGCAAGCTCGACTTCGCAGCGGTCGGCCAGACCGGCGGCGACCACGTTCTTGGCGACCCAGCGCGCGGCATACGCGGCGGAGCGGTCAACCTTGGTGCAGTCCTTGCCGCTAAAGGCACCGCCGCCGTGACGGCCGTAGCCACCGTAGGTGTCGACGATGATCTTGCGGCCGGTGAGGCCCGTGTCGCCCATGGGGCCGCCCACGACAAAGCGACCGGTGGGGTTCACGTAGATGTCGGCGTTGTCCCACGGCATGTTCTCGGCAGCCATGACGGGGGCGATGACGTGCTCGATGAGATCGTCCTTGATCTTGCCCATGTCCTCGATCTCGGCGGCGTGCTGCGTGGAGATGACGATGGTCGTGACCTCGACGGGCTTGCCGTCCTCGTAGCGCACCGTGACCTGGGTCTTGCCGTCGGGGCGCAGGTAGGGCAGGGTGCCGTCGTGGCGCACGGCGGCCAGGCGCTCGGCCAGGCGGCTCGCCAGGTAGTGCGGCATTGGCATGAGGGTCTTGGTCTCGTTGGAGGCATAGCCAAACATCATGCCCTGGTCGCCGGCGCCGATCAGGTCGATCGGGTCGGTGGTGGCGCCGGTCTGGGTCTCGAAGGACTCGTCGACGCCCTGGGCGATATCGGGCGACTGCTCATGGATGAGGCTCATAACGCCGCAGGTGTCGCAGTCAAAACCGAACTTGGCACGGTTGTAGCCAATGCGGCGGATAACGCCGCGGGCGATTTCCTGAACGTCGACGTAGGCCTGGGTGCGAATCTCGCCGGCAACGATGACGGTACCGGTGGTCACGAGGGTCTCGCAGGCGCAGCGGACGTTCTCCACGTTGGCAGGGATGCCGTTGGGGGCGATGTAGCCCTGCTCCTGCAGCTCTATTTCTTTGGCGAGGATTGCGTCGAGGACGGCGTCGCTGATCTGGTCAGCGATCTTATCGGGATGACCTTCGGTCACCGACTCCGACGTAAAAACAAAGGACCCGTGTTGGGGCGGGATGGAACGAAGTTCTTCTGACATGATAGTCCTTTCAAAAACGTGTCCCGGCGACCGTTACCATTCCGCCGGGCTCTCTATGCAAGGGCACATCATAGCGCGTAAATCAAACATTCACACCCTTTCCGCACCTACTCATTGGGGACAGACTTAAATGACCTGCCTTACTCATTGGGGACAGACATAAATGACCAGCCTTTGGACACTCATTGTCGGCTAGCCTTAAAGCCTTCCCCCAACGACTGGTCATTTAAGTCTGTCCCCAATGAGTGGGTCGGTGCCCTTTGTGCGGAGGTTGCTTTGTTGCTTTATACTAATGCGGTTAGACATCCATCCTGCAATCGAGGAGATTTCCATGGCATCAGACGTTCGCGTCCGCTTTGCACCCTCACCCACGGGCAAGCTGCACATCGGCGGCGCCCGCACCGCTATCTATAACTGGGCTTTCGCCCGCGCAAACGGCGGCACGTTCATCCTGCGCATCGACGACACCGACCCCACCCGTTCCACCGACGAGAACACGCAGATCATCCTGCGCGCCATGCGTTGGCTGGGCTTGGACTGGGACGAGGGTCCCGAGGTGGGCGGCGACTTTGGCCCCTACGCACAGACCGAGCGCCTGGACCTGTACAAGCAGGCCGCCCAGAAGCTTTGGGACGAGGGCAAGGCCTATCCCTGCTTCTGCACCAAGGAGCAGCTCGACGCCGACCGCAAGGCCGCCCAGGAGCGCAAGGACCCCTTCCAGGGCTATCAGCGCCGCTGCCGCGATCTTGATCCCGAAGAGGCACGCCGCCGCATCGAGGCCGGCGAGCCCTACGTCCTGCGCATCAAGGTGCCCGAGGACCGCGGCGATGTCGTCATCCACGACGCCGTTCACGGCGAGGTGACCTTCGACGCCAAGGAGCTCGACGACTTTGTCATCTTCCGCTCAGACGGCACGCCCACGTACAACTTCGCGACCGTCATCGACGACGCCATGATGAAGATCACCCACGTCATCCGCGGCGACGACCATCTGTCCAACACCCCGCGCCAGGTCATGGTCTACGAGGCCCTCGGCGCGCCCGTGCCCACGTTCGCCCACATCTCCATGATCTTGGGTGCCGACGGCAAAAAGCTCTCCAAGCGCCACGGCGCCACCTCGGTGGAGGAGTACCGCGACGCCGGTTATCTGTCCGATGCCTTCGTCAACTATCTGGCGCTGCTCGGCTGGTCGCTCGACGGCGAGACCACGATCATCCCGCGTGATGTCCTGGCCAGCAAATTCTCGCTCGACCGCATCTCCAAGAACCCGGCGACCTTCGACCCCAAGAAGCTTGACTGGGTCAATGCCGAGTACATCAACGGTATGTCCGATGCTCAGTTTGCCGACGAGATCATGGTCCCCGAGCTGCATGAGGCGGGTCTCATCGAGGGTAATGTCGAGTACGGCGAGGATTGGATCGATGCGCTTGCCGCTATCGTCAAGCCGCGCACCAAGATGCCGGCCGACGCCGTGACCGTCGCCGCTCCCATCTTTGCTACGGCCGAGACGCTCGAGTATGACGAGAAGTCCGTCAACAAGGGCCTGGCCAAGGAGGGCATGGGTGCCATTCTTGACGCCGCCAAGGCCGCGCTCGAGGGTGTTACCGAGTGGTCCGCCGAGGCCATCGACGCCGCGCTTGAGCCGCTGCCCGAGCAGATGGACCTCAAGAAGCGCGTGGTGTTCCAGGCTGTGCGCGTCGCCGTCTGCGGCAACATGGTGAGCCCTCCGCTGGGCGAGACCATGGCGCTCGTCGGCCGCGACGATTGCCTGGCGCGTATCGACCGCGCCCGCACGATGGCGCTGTAACAGTCGCGCAAACGCATGTATCCGAGCCCCGCTCACCACGAGTGGGGCTCTTGTTTCTAAAGACGTATGGGGTGGGAGGTACAGAGACCATGGCCGAGCAACTGTCGCTGTTTGGTTCGCCTGAGCCTAAGCAGGCTTCCGTAAAGCCTGTCCGCACGGCCGAGCAGGCCAAGCCCGCGCCTGCGCCCGAGCCCACGGCCGCCTACGCGAGCGTGGTCCTCGACATTCCCACCCGTGCGCTGTCCGAGCCTTTTGCCTACGGCATTCCGCGGTCTCTTGCCAACGAGGCCCAGATCGGCTCCACTGTCCTAGTTCATTTTGGCAACCGTGCTGCCGCGGGCTATATCGTCGACATTGCGTCTGGGCTGGGCGAGTTGCAAGGCAACAACGTCCTCGACCCCTCGCGCGTCAAGCCCATCGAGACCATCCTCAGCAAACCGCTCTTTGGCGTCGAGGCCGCCCGCATTGCGCGTTGGATGAGCCGCGAGTATGTCGCGACGCTTTCCGAATGCCTGCGCCTGTTTTTGCCTCCGGGTGGCAGCCCGCGTGTCGTTAAGGGCGATGACGGGGCGTGGACGGTCGAGCGTCCCGCCGTCAAGCCTATCCAAAACCGCTGGGTGATGCTTACGCCCGAGGGCTTTGACTATACGCCGCCCAAGACCGCAGTTCGCCAGCGTCAGCTCATCGAGGCGCTCCAGTGCGGACCGGTCACGACGCGCGACCTCAATTTGCTCTACAACAGTATGTCGGCGACCATCAAGGCGCTCGAAAAACGCGGCGTCGTGGTGGTGGAGGAGCGCCGTGCCTGGCGCGGTTGCAGCGAGCAGACTACGCTGTCCTCGGCAAGCGGTAAAGCGCCGGTCGCACTTACGAACGGCCAGCAGCAGGCGCTCGCGCAGATTGAGCGCGCTCGCCTGGATGCGCACGGCGACGTAGTCCTTGTCGACGGCGTCACCGGATCCGGTAAAACCGAGGTCTACCTCTCCGCTATCGAGCGCGTGCTCGAGGCCGGCCGTTCAGCGTGCGTGCTTGTGCCCGAGATCTCGCTGACGGCCCAAACCGTCGGGCGCTTCCGTTCGCGCTTTGGCGAGACGGTTGCTGTGTTCCATTCGCGCCTTTCGGCCGGTGAGCGCCTAGACCAGTGGGATATGGTCGCCAGCGGTGCCGCACGCGTGGTCGTGGGCGCCCGCTCGGCGCTCTTTTGCCCGCTCAGCGACCTGGGCCTCATCATCATCGACGAGGAGCACGAGACCAGCTATAAGCAGGGTTCCAGCCCGCGCTACCATGCGCGCGAGGTGGCGGCCGAGATGGCGCGTCGCTATCGCTGCCCGCTCGTGTTGGGCTCGGCTACGCCTTCTGCCGAGGCCCTCGACCGCTGCCGCCGCGGCACGTTCAACGGTGTCACTTGGACACGCGTCGAGATGCCCGAGCGCCCGGGACACGCCGTGCTGCCCGAGGTTCGCATTGCCGACCTGCGCCGCGAGTTCTCGCACGGCAGCCGCTCCATGTTCTCAATACCGCTGATGGAAGGCTTAGAACGCGTGGTCGAGCGTCGCGAGAAGGCCGTGCTGCTGCACAACCGCCGCGGTTTTGCGCCGTTTTTGATGTGCCGCGAGTGCGGCTGCGTCCCCACCTGCAACCACTGCTCCACCGCGCTCACGTACCACGAGCGCACGCACACGCTGCAGTGCCACACCTGCGGATCGTCCTGGCGCGTGCAGCCCTATCCTGCACCCACGAGCCGCTGTCCCAAGTGCGGCAGTCGCTACTTGGCAAAAATGGGCCTGGGTACGCAGCAGATTGAGGACGCACTGCACCAGATGCTGCCTGACGACGTCGCTATCATTCGCATGGACGCCGATTCCACGCGCGGCAAAGACGCACACAAAAAGCTGCTCGAACAGTTCGATGCCGCCGATTGCGCGGTGCTGCTGGGTACTCAGATGATTGCAAAGGGTCTCGACTTTCCCGAGGTCACGCTCGTGGGCGTGGTCAATGCCGACTTTGCGCTGAAGCTCCCCGATTTTAGAGCAGGGGAGCGCGCCTACGATCTGCTGGAGCAGGTTGCGGGCCGCGCCGGTCGCGGCGATCGCCCCGGCGAGGTTATCATCCAGACCTACCTGCCCGAGGACCCGGTCATTCGCGCTGTCGCTGAGCACGACCGCTCGATCTTTACCGACTACGACCTGGACCAGCGCCGCGACGCCCTGTACCCGCCGTTCGTGCGCCTGGCCAACATCTTGGTATGGTCGACGAACGCGGACGACGCGCGGGACTACATCGGTCGCATCGCGAAGCTCCTCAAGCGCCGCTGGCATGCCGCCGCGCCCGACTTTTTGCGGTCGGGGAGCGCCGTGCCCCAGGTGCTGGGCCCGGCTTCGTGTGTAATCGAGAGAGCCAAGGACCGTTACCGCTTCCATCTGCTTGTAAAGTCGCCGGTAGGGTACCATGTCTCTGATGATATCGACGCCTGCCTCAAAGAGGTGGGCTCCGTGCGCGGCGTGAGCGTGAGCGTTGACGTCGACGCCTATGATTTGATGTAACAACCCGAAAGGATGGCCATGGAAGCCAACGGAATCGTATTGTCGCCCGACCCTCGTCTGCGCCAGGAGTGCGCCGTCATCGAGGAGATCACCCCGGCGATCGAGGCGCTTGCCGAGAAGATGAAGAAGATGATGTTCGACAACGGCGGTTGCGGCCTGGCCGCCCCGCAGATTGGCGAGCTCATTCAGCTTGTCACTATCGACTGCGACTACAGCGACAAGAACGACTATGACCCGTACGTGCTCATCAACCCTGTTATTGTTGAGCAGAGCGACCACCTGGTGCCGTTTAGCGAGGGCTGCCTTTCCATCCCTGGCATTAGCTGCGAGATCGAGCGTCCCGATCACGTTGTCGTCGAGGCGTATGACCTGGATGCCAACCTGATTCGCTATGAGGCCACAGGCGACCTGTTCTGCGTGTGCTTGCAGCATGAGATCGATCACCTGCACGGCAATACCATGTTCGAGCGACTTAAGCCCATGCAGCGCATCAAGGCAGTCAAGGAGTACCAGGACGCCCTGGCCCGCGGCGCTCGTCCGGGCGAGACCGAATAGGTTAATTGTCCGTCCCTGGGATGGGGCCCACACATATCATCCCGTGCTCAAACATTCTCGCTTTGCTGCGAAACTGCGCGCGGGACGATATGTGTGGGCCCCATCCCAGGGACTACGTTGTCACTCTTCGTTTCGCCCGGGTGCCGTTGGGCCAGGGAGGGCGTCTTCGCTGATAATTGCTTTGTTGGAAGAGCTGCTTTTATGCGGCTCTTTCTTTGTTTTTGGGTATATTTGTTTCAGTTGAATTGTTATTGCGGCTGGTTTCGCTTGCGACCTGGAACGCTTTTTTGTAGCCGTCTCGGCTCGTTATTGAGAGGAGACTAACTTTTATGCGTATTGTGTTTATGGGTACGCCTGATTTTGCTGTGCCTTCGTTGACTTCGCTTGTTGAGGCTGGGAACGAGATTGCGCTTGTTATTACTCGTCCCGATGCTGTTCGCGGGCGCGGTAAGAAGCTTGAGCCTTCTCCCGTTAAGGCCAAGGCGCTCGAGCTTGGTCTGCCCGTTGTTGAGGCCAATCGTATGACGCCGGAGGTTGTTGAGGCGCTCCAGGCTGCGCAGGCTGATATTTTCTGTGTGGCTGCCTATGGCTGCATTTTGCCTGATGAGGTGCTGCATATGGCGCCGCTTGGTATTGTGAATGTTCATGCTTCGCTGCTGCCTCGTTGGCGTGGTGCTGCTCCTATTCAGCGTGCCATTCTTGCTGGTGACGAGGTTGCTGGCGTTTCCATTATGCGCATTGGGCATGGCGTGGATACGGGCGCTTATTGTGCCCAGGCCTCTACGTCGGTTGCCGGTAAGCATGCCGAGGCGCTCACGATGGAGCTTGGTGAGCTTGGCGGTAAGTTGCTTGCCGATACGCTTCCTTCGCTTGCCGATGGCTCGGCTGTTTGGACCGAGCAGGATGAGTCGTTCGTCACGCATGCTGCCAAGATTTCCAAGCAGGAGATGCGTCTGGATCCGAAGATGGCGGCGCTCGATTGCGTGCGTCATGTGCTTGCTTCGTCCGATACCGCGCCTGCCCGTTGCGTGATTGCCGGTAAGTCGGTTCGCGTGCTCGATGCCGCGCCGGCTGATGTCTCGCTTGGCGAGGGCGCTGTTGCCGTCAAGAGCAAGCGTGTTTACCTGGGCCTTTCCGATGGCGCGGTTGAACTGCTCGAGGTTAAGCCCGATGGTAAGCGTGCCATGGCCGCTTCTGCCTGGGCTGCCGGTCTGCAGGGTGCCGAACTTAGGTGGGGTGTACTGTCATGAGCAAGTTGTCTCCCGCGCGTAAGCTTGCGCTCGATGTGTTGATGGAGGCCGATCGCCGCGGTATGTACGCACGCGACGTGTTATCTTCCCGTGCTTCCGCCAAGGCTATTGACCAGCGCGATTCTGCTTTTGCCGCGCGTTTGGCGCTCGGTGTTGCTGCCACGCAGGGCATTTTGGATGAGTTGCTCGATCAGTTTTTGGATAAGCCCAAAAAGGTCGCGCCGCGCGTGCGCATGGCGCTTCGTATCTCGGCCTTCGAGATGCTCTACCTGCATACGCCGGGCCGCGTTGCCGTGAGCCAGAGTGTTGAGCTGGTGCGCAGCGGTGCTAAGTCTGCCGCGGGCCTGGCTAACGCGGTGCTGCACAAGGTTGCGGACAACGTTGAGGACTTTGCCACGGCATCCGACGTGGATGAGTCCGAGCGCCGCCTGGTTCGCCTGTCTCGTTTGATGGGTCTTCCTCGCTGGCTCTGTGCTCGTATTATGGCCTCGTTCGATACGCCCGAGGGCGCGCTCAACTTTGCCGGCAATCTGGCTCCTGCGCCGCTTGCTCTGCACGAGAATGCGTTTGCGACCAAACCCGACCCGTACATTTCGCAGCTTGTGGCACCCGTGTTCCCGGGTTGCCATGCTCCGGTTGATGCGCAGGTCACGGTTGCGTCGGGCGTGTTTGAACGCGCCGCTGCCGTTGCCTCGGACCTCAACGCTCAGCTTATCGCTACTGCGGCGACACGTCCCGGGCGTTGCTTGGAGATTGGTGCCGGCCGCGGCACCAAGACCTATGTGATGATGTGCCAGGCCAAGCGCGCTGGGTACGAGCGTCAGCATACCGCGCTCGATCTGCACGATCGTAAATGTGACCAGAATCTCGCGCGCCTGCATAAGGCGGGTATAACGGGTGTCCGTACGGTGTCGGGCGATGCCTGCGAGCTCAATGAGGTGCTTACGTCGTTTGACGCGATGCTTGGCGAGCCTGCCCTGTTCGACACGGTGTTTATCGATGCACCGTGCTCTGGCACCGGCACCATGCGCCGTCACCCCGAGATACCGTGGCGTCTGACCGAGAACGACGTTACGACTGAGCTGCCCAAGCTGCAGCTGACGATGCTCAAGGAAGCAGCTGTGCGCGTGGCTGCCGGCGGTGAGCTTATCTATGCCACCTGCTCGGTTTTTGACGAAGAGAATACGCAGGTCGTGGATGCCTTCCTGGCCTCTCCCGAGGGCGCCGGCTTTACCGTGGCGCCGCTCTCCGAAGCCCAGATTCTGCAGCTTCCCGATTTCGCGCAGGCCAAGAAGCTTGTCTCTGTGCGCCAAAACGACCGCGGGCTTTTCCAGAGCGTCCCCATAAACGCAGATTCCTACGACGGTCACTTCTGCGCCCGCCTGGTCCACAAGTAACTACTAAGTTGCGGTGAAATAGGGATTGAATAGCGGCATCTACCCGCCAAATAGTCCTTATTTCACCGCAACTCAGAAGGTCGTGCGAGTGGAGATCGCAAAAGCGGTAAAGAGTGGGAAAAATAGCCCGACTCATACTTGCTGTTATCAAAAGTAGGGCGGATTACGGGGCTAGATCGGTGATGCCCGACCACAGCAAAAATGGCCTAAATAAAACCGCAGGTAGATGGCTTGTTGAAATTTGCAAATTACCGGAATGGATAGAGGTTGTCAATTCAGCCCCGTAATCCGGCAGAGTTTTGAAATGTTACAAACTCAGCATCACCCTGAAATCCGATCTAAAGAAACGTTGCGGTGAAATAGTTCCTGTTTGGCCGTTGGTTGGGCTGATTCAGGAACTATTTCACCGCAACTCATCAGGAAACCTGGGTGGCGGGACCGTTTGTCACTAGTGGTTATGCGGGCAGTTGGCGCAGCAGCCGCTGGTGGCGGTGGTGCTGGAACCACCGCTGCGCTGGTCGGTGTTGTAGAAACCGCTGCCCTCAAACTTGATGCCGCTGGCCGAGAACGTCTTGGATGCCGGAGCGCCGCAGCTCGGGCACACGACCTCGGGGGTCTCGGACATGGGATGCTCAACCTCAAACACGTTGCCGCAGCTCGAGCACTTGTAATCGTAGCGCGCCATAATACTTCCTTTTCAGCACAAAGCGGGCAGATCGCTCTGCCCGCATAAATTCAAACAGCTGTAACTGTACCCTATATCGGGGGTTTTATCACGCTTCGCCCCAGAATCTATGGGTGCTGCGCAGGAGCTGTGCAGTTTTGCCCTCGGCGGCCGCAACGTCGGCCTCATCGGCCTGCCAGGTCCAGTTGCCCGTGGCCACGCCCGGCACGTTCATGCGCGAGTCGTCGCCAAGCCCCAGGATATCCTGCAGCGGTATCATCACCAGGGGAGCGTCGCTTGCCAGCGCGTCGCCCATCAGCTTGGCCGCCACCTCAACACCGCTCGGCTCGTCGCCGCCCGCGAAGGAGCGCGTGCACCAACCGGCGAGCGTCGACGTGTCGTGTGTCGAGGTGTACAGAATCTTGCCCGGCGTGGGATGCACGCCGCAGCGGACGTCGTAATCGCTAAACTCCAGCACGTCCATACCGGGGAAGCCGCAGGTCGAAGCCATGGCGCGAACGCCGGGCGTCAGGTAGCCCAGGTCCTCGGCGATAAAGTTGAGCGGCCCCAGCTCGTCATAGGCAGTCTGGAACAGATCCTTGCCCGGACCCGCCAGCCAGCGGCCGTCGGCGCAGGCCTTGCCTGCGGGAATGCTAAAGTAGCTGTGGAATCCCAGGAAGTGGTCCAGGCGCACGCGGTCGTAGAGCGAGAACGCGCGACGCAGACGGTCCATCCACCAGCGGTAGCCGTTCTCCTTCATGTGATCCCAACGGAAGGTGGGATTGCCCCACACCTGGCCCTCGGGCGCAAAATTGTCGGGCGGTGCGCCAGAAATCTCAATCGCCTTGCCGGTATCGGACAGCCAGAAGTTCTCGGGCTCGCTCCACGCATCGGCCGAATCGTCCGAAACATACATAGGAATGTCGCCGATGACCTCGATGCCCTTCTTGTGCGCATAGTTCATGAGCTCGCACCAGGCCAGGTCAAAGCGATACTGCATGTACGCCTGCAGTTCAGCCTCGTCGTGGAAACGCTTGTCATCGATCAGATACTCGTTGTAGCGCGCGACATCGGTCGGCCAATCGTGACGCGATTCTCCTTCAAAGTACTTCTTGACGGCCATGTAGACGCAGTATTTCTCGAGCCAATCGGCGTTGCGATGCTTAAACGCCGTGTAGAGCGGGTCTGCATCCTCGCCGCCACGAGCTTTCCAAGTCTCAAAGTCGGCCGCCAGTTCCTCTTGGCTTTCGGGCAGCAGGTCAATATTGCCCGCAAAGGCCGAAGGCCCAGCGTAAGGGGAGCGGAAGAAATCCGTCGGGTTGACAGGCAGAACCTGCCAGTAGCGCATGCCCATAGCGGCCAGATGGTCGATAAAGCGACGCGTTGGCGCACCAATCGTGCCGGGCTTGCCGTCGTCGGTGGGCACTGAGGTGATATGGCACACGACGCCCGCGCCGTGATCGAGCGGCTCCTGCAGGCGCTGTTCGGCATGGTGATAGATGATCGACGAGCCCAGCGGATACAGATCGAGCGTGACCGTACCGTTGTGGATCTCGCACTCGTGACCGCTGATCACGTCACTCGCACATTCGCCGAGCGCCGGAATCGTCACGCGGTGCGAATTGCGTAGGCTGCGGTTGATGATAACCGTCGCGGACTCGCCATCCTTGCCCGTGCGGTTGTATGCCAGCACCTCGTCGTTGAGCGCGAAGGCCTTAATCTCGCCGTCGATCATAAATGGCAGCGCGCGGCGCACGGCGGAGGCGTTCTTGACAATAGCCAGCGTGTCGAAGTCGTGCAGTTGGTCCTTGGTCGGCAGGGTGCGGCGGTTGCCCGGGTCGGTAAGGCCCTCCAGGCCGTATTCGTCGCCGTAGTAGATCGAAGGCACGCCGGGGAAGGTCATCTGCATGAGCGTTGCAAGCCAAAAACGGCTCTTGGCCAGGCCCATCGAGTTCTCGTCCAGGCGCCATTTGCTGCGCTCGCACTCGGGCAGCTGCGACTCGTCGGGTCCGCCGCCGAGCACCGAGATGATGCGCGGACGGTCGTGGCTCGAAAGTAGATTGAGCGCGCAGGACAATGCCTCGCTCGGGTAGTTTTCGCGCAGGGTCTCGATATCCTCGGCAGCCTCGTAGGCGTTCTTGTAGCCCATCAAAAAGCCGATGACCATGTCGCGGAAGGGGTAATCCATGGCAGAGTCCAGCTCGGAGCCCTGCAGGTAGCGGCGCAAATGGCCGTAGCTAATCTTGTTGGAGGCGTCTTCCCAGACTTCGCCGAGCAACAGTGCGTCGGGCTTCTCGGCGAGCACGGCCTTCTTGATCTGGGCCAGGAAGTCGTCGGAAAGCTCGTCAGCGACGTCCAGGCGCCAACCATGGGCACCGGCGCGCAGCCATTTGCGGATCACGCCGTCCTTGCCCAGGAGCCGCTCGCGCACCAGCTCGGACTTCTCGTTGATGGCTGGCATGTTGCCCACGCCCCACCAGCAGTCGTACGAGCCGTCCTCGTGGAAGGTAAACGCATCGCGCCACGGCGAATCCTCGCTCTGCCAGGCACCCACGCCGGGGTAGTTGCCGTAGCGGTTGAAATAGATCGAGTCGTCGCCCGTGTGGTTGAAGACGCCATCCAGGATGATGGAGATGCCCAGCTTCTCGGCTGCCTGGCACAGCTCGGTAAAGTCCTGCTCGGTGCCCAGGATCGGGTCGATCTTGGTGTAGTCGGCCGTGTCGTAGCGGTGGTTGCTCGCGGCTTCAAAGATGGGGTTGAGGTAGATGGCCTTAAAGCCCAGCTCGGCGATGCGGGGCAGGTCTTCCTGGATGCCCTTGAGCGAGCCGCCGTAAAAGTCCCATGTCTTGATGGAGCTGTCCTCGGCGCGCTCGTACACGGGCGGCTCGTTCCAGTCCTCGACCATCCGGCGCTGAATGCCCTTGCGCGGTTTTTCGAGTTGGGCCATTGTGCGCTCGCGCCAATGCTCGTCACGGGCGTAGCGGTCGGGGAAGATCTGGTAGACCATGCCACGCTCGTACCAGGTGGGGCGGTTCTCACGGTGCTTATAGACGGTAATCTGGAAGGACGGCACCTCGGCGTAGTCGTAGGTTACGCCTTCGCCGCCGGTGCGGCCCTGCGGTGCGCCCAGGCGAACCTCGGGCTGGCCCTCGATATTGCAGATAAAGCTGTACCACACAAGACACGGTTCAGTGCATTTGAGCTCGCCGGTAAAAATGCCATCGCCTTCGTGTTCCATCGGAATCAGGGTCTCGCCGACTTCATCGACCCAGGTACGTAGGGTGAGTGTTGCCTGGTTGGGATCGGCATCCTCCAAAATAACCGAGAGTGCAACGGTAGTTCCTGTGGTCACAGCGCCAAACGGAGTGCGAAACTGCGGTAGGCGACTGTTGTGTATCAATCTCATAATACGGTCCAGTTCAATAGAATCACGGCCTGCGGGCCATGGGCTTTACGCACAAAATATAAGTATATCTGTTGTACACAGGGTGTATAAACAACATTCGTTTACCATCGGCGAACGGTTGTCCTAGAAAATCGTTTTACCAACTATCTACAGAGAAGGGGCGCCCGGTTGGAGCGCCCCTTGTTTAGGGTTTTGATTAGGTTTTAGATCGTCTGTGGGCTAGCGGCGCTTGCGGGTGGCCGTTGCCTTGCGGACGGACGTCTTCTTGGACGGGGCCTTTTCCGCTGCCGGAGCGGCGGGGGAGACCGGGGTCTCCTTGGCGGGCTCGGGCTTAGCCTCTGCCTTCGGGGCGGTCTTGACCTCAGCGGCCTTCGGTGCCGGCTCGGCCTTTACTGCAGGCTTGTCCTCGGCTTTAGCCTCTGCCTTGGGGGCGGCTGTCTTGGTCGTGGTCTTTTTGGCCGTCGTCGTAGAGCGCTTGCGCGTGGTGGTCTTGGCGGCCGGCTTTGCCTCGACGGGCGTCTCCTCGACTTTGGCGGCCGGCTTTGCGGCTGCCTTGGTCGTGGCGGCCTTCGTGGTCGTCGCCTTCGTTGTCGTGGTCTTCTTGGCTGCCGTTGCCTTCTTGGCGGTCGCGGTCGACTTCTTGGCGGTGGTCTTGGCCGGTGCCTTGACGGCGGGCTTGGCCTCGACGGCGGCTTCAGCCTTTACCTCGGAGGCTGCCTCGGCCTCGGCGGCCTTCTTGGCAGCGGCGGTCGTGCGCTTGCGCGTCGTCGTTGCCTTGGCAGCAGTCGTCTTTGCTGCGGCGGTCTTGGTGGCAGCGGCCTTGGTTGTCGTAGCCTTCTTGGCCGTCGTCTTGCGCGTCGTAGTCTTCTTGGCGGCAGGCTTTGCAGCCGGCTTGGTCTCAGCCTCGGGAGCTGCTTCAGCCTTCATCTCAGATTCAGCCTCAACCGGCTTCTCTTCGGCCTTAGGCTCCACAACGGCCGCAGTCTCCTCAGCCACAACCACAGGCTCGTCGACAACCGCCGCCGGCCTCTCGATCTCCGGGTGCATAAAGAAGTACAGGTCCAGATACTTATCGGCCGAACGCGTCCAGCTAAAGTCCTGGCTCATGGCCTGTGTGACCAGTTGGTTCCAAGCGTCACGGTTATCCCAGAACAGGCGCGCCGCGCGGAACACCGCGTCGCCCATCTCGTCGCCGTTAAAGTTGCTAAACGAGAAGCCCGTGCCCTCGCCGGTAAACTCGTTGTACGGCTGCACGGTGTCCTTCAGGCCGCCGGTTTCGCGCACGATGGGCAGGGTGCCGTAGCGCATGGCGATGATCTGCGACAGACCGCAGGGCTCAAACTTCGAAGGCATCAGGAACATGTCGGCGGCGGCGTACATACGCTGCGACAGCGCCGGGTCGAACTCGATGCGTGCGGCCATGGTGCCGGGGTGCTTGTCCTGGAAGTAGCGCAGGCCATCCTCGTAGTCGCGGTCGCCGGTGCCCAGCACCGCCACCTGCACGCCGCCGGACAGGATGCGGTCGAGCGCGTACATGACCAGGTCCATGCCCTTCTGGCGCGTCAGGCGCGTGACCATCACCATAAGCGGACGGTCGTCGCGAACCTCGAGCCCCAGCTCTTCCTGCAGCTTGGCCTTGCACACAGCCTTACCGGAACGGTCTTCCACGGTGTAGTTGGCGGCAATGCGCTTGTCGGTCGCCGGGTCAAAACCTGCCACGTCAATGCCGTTCAAAATGCCCTGCAGCGCATAGGAGCGCTCGCGCAGCACGCCGTCCAGGCCCTCGCCAAACTCGGGCGTCTGGATCTCGTTGGCATAGGTGGGGCTCACCGTGGTGATGGCATCGGCATAGCGCAGCGCGCCCAGCATGTAGTTGATGCTGCAGGCGTCGCAACGCAGCTGCGAGGCGGCCGCCGGAATGTGCGCCACGCCCAGGATGTCCTCCATCACGGTGTCGCTAAACTGGCCCTGGAACGCCACGTTGTGGATCGAGAACACGGTCTTGACGCGGTCGTACAGCGGCAGGCCCTGGTAGAACTCGCGCAAGAACACAGGCGCCAGTGCCGTCTGCCAGTCATTGCAGTGCAGGATGTCGCACTCAAAACCGGCCGGCAGGTGCTGCAGGCTCTCGGTGATGGCTTTGGAGAAGAACGCAAAACGCTCGCCGTCGTCAAAGAAGCCGTACGGATAGTCGCGCGCAAAGTAGCGCTCGTTGTCGATGAACATATACGTGACGCCGTCGTGCTCGAGCTTCTCGAGCCCGCAGTACTCGTTGCGCCAGCCCAGGCTCACGTAAAAGTCGGAGAAGTGCTCCATCTGCGCCTTGTACTCGTCCTTGATGGTGGCGTACTTGGGTACCATCACGATGACCTCGGCGCCGGCGCGCACAAGCGCCGCGGGCAGCGAGCCCGCCACGTCGCCCAGGCCACCGGTCTTTACAAACGGTGCGCACTCGGCCGAGGCAAACACGATCTGCATCTTTTTGCTGGAATCTGCCATATTGTCTCCCTGTTGCAATTCGAGAATAGCCGCCTGGCACAAACCGGGCGGCTATTCTGCATGTTACGAGCGATGTTGCGGTGCCTACGTTAATGCACGATGGTGGTATCGGGAGTTAACGGGGCCTTGCCCAGCACCAGGATGTTCTCGGGCGTGCCGCGAAGCTCGGTGTTGGAGGGAACCACGTTGTTCTTGTCCAGGATGGCGTTCTCGACGCGAGCGCCGCTCTTGATGATGCAGCTCTGGTTGATGATCGAGTTGGTCACCGAAGCGCCTTCCTCAACCACGACGCCGCGCGACAGGATCGAGTTGCGCACGGTGCCCTTGATGATGCAGCCGGCCGAGATGATCGAGTTGCACGCGTGGCTACCGGTCGCATAGCGCGAAGGCGGCACGTCGTGAGCCTTGGTCAGGATCGGGCGCTCGGGATCGAAGAGCTGGTCGGCCACGGTCTGGTCGAGCAGGTCCATGCTGCGGCGATAGAGCGACTTCTCGCTAAACACGCCCACGACCTCGCCCTTGTACTCGTAGCTGCACACGTCGATGTTGCCAAAGTCGCCCTGGAGTGCCTCGAGCAGGTCCAGATAGTCGGCAGCCTGGTAGTGATCGATAATCTCGAGCAGCGTCTCGCGGTTGACGATGCAGCAGTCCATCGAGGCGTTGTCGCCGTACACGACGCCGGCACTCACGCCCGTCAGACGGCCGTTCTCGTTGATTTGCAGCTTGGTCTCGTCATCGACGTTGCGCGTGGCCTTGCAGTACACCACGGTCATCTGGGCGCCGGAGTTCTCGTGCGCGTCGATGATGGTGTTGAGGTCCATGTTAAAGATGATGTTGGTGCCCATCATCACAACATAGGGCTTGTCCGAACGCTGGAACAGTGTCTTGTTGGAGATGATGTCGCGCAGCAGGAAACGCATGCCGCCCTTGGTGGTGCCATACGCGTTGCCGGGCACCATGAACAGGCCGCCCTTCTTGCGGTCCAGGCCCCAGTCCTTGCCCGAGCCCACGTGGTCGATCAGCGAACGGTAGTTACCCGGCATGACGACGCCGACGGTCTTAATGCCGGCATTCATCATGTTGGACAGCGGGAAGTCGATCAGGCGGTAGCGGCCCAAAAACGGAACGGACGCGATGGGGCGGTCCTTGAGCAGCACGCTGCCGTAGGTCGAAGAGTAGTTAGCGGTGATATAACCGATGGCCTTGCGATTGATCATCGGATCATTCCCCCTTCCCGATAACGACGTCATTTCCAACGACGGCCGTATCCTTGGTGGTATCGACAGAGCCGAGCTTCACGCCCTCTTCGACCGTGGAGTTCTCGCCCAAAATAGCGCGGCAGATGTGCGCGCCACTCTTAACGTGCGCACCCGGTAGCAGCACGGAGTCCTCGACCACGGCGCGCTCCTCGATGATGACATCGGTCGAAAGGATCGAGTGGCGAGCAGTGCCGTAGATCTTGCAGCCGTTGGAGACCAGGCAGTCATCCAGGCGGCCGTCCGGGCCAATGTAGTGCGGCGGACGCGTGGTGATGTTGGACATGATGGGGAAGTTCTTGTCAAACAGATCGAACTCGGGGTTGTTGCCCAGCAGGTCCAT
Organism: Collinsella sp. CLA-ER-H7; assembly: GCF_040092345.1. Classification (NCBI taxonomy): domain Bacteria; kingdom Bacillati; phylum Actinomycetota; class Coriobacteriia; order Coriobacteriales; family Coriobacteriaceae; genus Collinsella; species Collinsella sp. CLA-ER-H7. The sequence goes on from NZ_JBBNLT010000012.1 coordinate 31,609, forward strand.
CGAGGTCTCGTGGAAACTGGCGATGGTGCCGACGTCCTTCCAAAAGCCGTGGAACTCGTAGCTGTACAGGCGCTTGTTCTCGCCGAGCAGCTTGGGGATGATGTCCTTGCCAAAGTCGTGGCTCGAGCGCTGGTCCAGGGCGTCCGCCTCGAGCGCCTCGATCAACACGTCGGCCGAGAAGATGTAGATGCCCATGGACGCAAGGTTCGAATCGGGCTTCTCGGGCTTCTCGGTGAACTTGGTGATGCGGCCGTCCTCGGGGTCGGTGGTCAGGATGCCAAAGCGGCTGGCCTCCTCCCAAGGCACGGGCATAACGCTCACCGTGAGGTCGGCGTTGTTCTCAATATGCGTCTTGAGCATCTTGCGGTAGTCCATGCGATACAGATGGTCGCCCGAAAGAATCAGGACGTACTTGGGGTCGTTGGCCTTGATGTAGTCGAGGTTCTGCGTAATGGCGTCGGCCGTGCCCGCATACCAGGCGCCGCCGGTCTGCGTCTCGTACGGCGGAAGAATCGACACACCGCCGTCACGGCTGTCAAGATCCCACGCCTCGCCGGAGCCCACATAGGCATGCAGCAGGTAGGGGCGGTACTGCGTCAGAACGCCCACCGTGTCGATGCCCGAGTTGGAGCAGTTGGAGAGCGAAAAGTCGATAATGCGGAACTTGCCACCAAAACTAACCGCCGGCTTAGCGATCTTTTGGGTGAGTGCCCCCAATCGGCTGCCCTGTCCTCCTGCGAGGAGCATCGCGATGCATTCTTTCTTACTCATCGATTTCTCCTTCTGTCATCGATGTTCTTAAACCCATTAGCGACGGGCGCGGCGCTCGGTCGCGCCCGTCGAGTAATGCCGTGCTGGCATAAGGGAGCTCGCGCGCCTTTACGCGTGCCAGATCTCGTCGCGGTACTCGCGAATGGTGCGGTCGCTCGAGAACCAGCCGCTCGAGGCGGTGTTGAGCAGCGCCTTGCGGTTCCAGGTCTCCTGGTCGCCGTAGCTGCCGGTGAGCTTTTCCCACGCATCCACGTAGCTGCGGAAATCGGCCATGACCAGGTCGGGGTCGTTTTTGTTCATGAGCTCGTTGTAGATGCTCTCGAAGTTGCCCGAAAGACCCGCAAAGGTGTTGTCCCTGAGCTCGTCCATCACGCGGCCCAGACGCTCGCGATCGTTGTTGAGGGTATCCCACGCAAAGTAGCTGTTGGATGCCCAGAGCTGCTCGACCTCGGGAGCGGTCAGGCCAAAGATGGCCTCGTTCTCGCGGCCGGCCAGGTCGGCGATCTCGATGTTGGCGCCGTCGAGGGTGCCCAGCGTAATGGCGCCGTTCATCATGAGCTTCATGTTGGACGTGCCCGAGGCCTCCTTGCCGGCCGTGGAGATCTGTTCCGAAATCTCGGCGGCGGGGTAGATGAGCTGGGCGTTGCTCACGCGGAAGTTGGGGATAAAGCAGACCTTCATGACCTCGTTGACGCGCGGGTCGTTGTTGATGACGTCGGCCACGGAGTTGATCAGACGGATGGTCTCCTTGGCAAAGGTGTAGCTCGAGGCAGCCTTGCCGCTAAAGATGAAGGTCGTCGGCGTCACGTGGAAGTTGGGATCGGCGATGCGACGGTTGTAGATGTCCATCACCTTCATGATGTTCATGAGCTGGCGCTTGTAGGCATGGAAGCGCTTAACCTGAACATCAAAGACGGTGTTGGGGTCAATGACTAGACCGGTCTCAGCCTTAACATAGGCGGCCAGGCGCTCCTTGTTGGCGCGCTTGGAGGCACCCACGGCCTTCAGGAACTCGGTATCGTCCTTAAACTCCTTGAGCTTCTCCAGCTCAAAGGCGTCCTTGAGCCAGCCGTCGCCAATGGCCTCGGTCACGAGCTTGGCGTAGGTGGGGTTGGCCTCGGCAAAGAAGCGACGGTGCGAAATGCCGTTGGTCTTGTTGTTGAACTTCTCGGGCGTTAAGGCATAGAAGTCCTTGAGCACGATGTTCTTGATGATGTCGGAGTGGATCTTGGCCACGCCGTTGACGCTGTGGCTGCAGATCACAGACAGGTTGGCCATGCGAATCTCGCCGTCCCACAGAATGGCGGTCTGGCGCAGACGCTCCTGCCAGCCCTCCTGCGTGGTGTCGAACGACTCGTGCCAACGACGGCTGATCTCGTCGATGATCTGGTACACGCGGGGGAGGAGCTTGGAGAACGTGCCGATGGGCCACTTCTCCAGGGCCTCGGGCAGGATGGTGTGGTTGGTGTAGCTCACGACCTGCGTCACGATGTTCCAGGCGTCATCCCACTCGAGCTTCTTCTCATCGATGAGGATGCGCATGAGCTCGGGGCCGCACATGGCGGGGTGGGTGTCGTTGGTATGGATGGCAACAAACTGCGGCAGCAGCTCCCAGTTCTCGCCGTGCTCCTTCTCAAAGGTGTCGAGCAGGCTGTAAATGCCGGCCGATACAAACAGGTACTCCTGCTTCAGGCGTAGCAGACGGCCGTGTTCGCCAGCGTCGTTGGGGTAGAGGATGGCGCTGATGGCCTCGGCCTCGGCGCGCTCGGCATCGGCCAGGGCGTAGTCGCCGCGGTTGAAGGCCTCCAGATCGAAGTGCTCCTCGACCGGCTCGGCGGCCCAGACGCGCAGCTTGTTGACAGTCTCGCCGGCATAGCCCACCACGGGGATGTCATAAGGGACGGCCAGGATATCCTGCGTGTCCACCGTGCGGTAGAACGTGCGGCCGTTCTCCTCAAAGCCCTCTACACGGCCACCAAACTTGATGGTCACGGCCTTGTCCTGACGACGGACCTCCCAGGGATAGCCGTGGGTGAGCCACTCGTCGGTGGCCTCGACCTGGCTGCCGTTAACGATCTCCTGCTTAAACAGGCCGTAGCGGTAGCGCATGCCGTTGCCGTAGCCGGCAATGCCCTCGGCTGCCATGGAATCAAGGAAGCATGCGGCCAGACGGCCCAGGCCACCGTTGCCCAACGCCGGATCGGGCTCCTGGTTCTCGATGACGGATAGGTCAAAGCCCATGTCATCGAGCGCCTCGGCGACCATGTCGCGCACGCCAAAGTTGAGCAGGTAGTTGTCGAGCAGGCGGCCGATCAAAAACTCGATCGAGAAGTAGTACACGCGCTTCTTACCCTCGGCGGTGGCGCGGGCGTCGCTCTTGGTGGCAACGGTGCGTGCCTTCTCGGCCACGAGCTTGGCCAGGGCGTTAAAACGATCGAGGTCGCTGGCGGCCTCGACGCTCTTGCCGCTGATGCTCATAACGGCATCACGATAGAGTTCGGTAAACTCCTGCTTGTTGTCGAAGATCTTATTCATACGTTCCTTTCCCCCGGGGATGTTTCTCCCGGAACGGTTATGACTTGTATCCTACGCCCCGGCGGGGCGGGTAATTACAGTGGTAACGCCTTTGTTACGCTTTCTTGGCAGGAGCCTTAACAGCTGCTGCCTTGGCCTTGGGAGCAGCCTTTTTGGTGGCTGCCTTCTTGGCCGTGGTCTTGGAAGCGGGCTTGCCGGCAGACTTGGTCGCCTTCGCCTTAGCCGGAGCCTTCTTAGCAGCCGCGACCTTGGGCTTCACCGAGGACGCACGCTTGCGCGTCGCCTTCTTGGGCTCCTCGACCACAGGCGGCTTATAGCTGCTGGGACCGCGGCGCTTAAGCACCACGCCTGCCAGGCCGGGTACCTTGATCTCGATGGAGTCCATCTGCCCGTTCCAAGGATAGGGCTCGCTCGAGCAGGTGTAGGGCTCCTCACCGGCATAGCCGCTGCCGCCAAACTCGGGACGGTCGGAATCAAAGATGACCTCCCAGTCACCCTCGCGCGGCACGCCCACGCGGAAGCTCTCGTAGCTCGCCGGATCAAAGTTGATGAGGATCACCAGGTCGTCGTCGACGTCCTCGCCCTGGCGCACAAAGCTCACGATGGACTGCTTGGAGTTGTCCGCGTCGATCCAGGTAAAGCCGTCGTCGGTGTAGCCGCGCTCGTACAGGGCGGGCTCGGCGGTGTACAGGTGGTTGAGCGCCTTGATAAACGCCTGATGATGACGGTGGGTCTCGTACTCCTCGGTCAGGAACCACTGGATGGACTCGTAGTAGCGCCACTCAATAAACTGGCCGATCTCGTTGCCCATAAAGTTGAGCTTGGCACCGGGATGCGTCATCTGGTAGAAGGCCAGCGTGCGCAGGCCGGCAAACTGGCGCCACCAGTCGCCCGGCATTCGGCCGATGAGCGAACACTTGCCGTGTACGACCTCGTCGTGGCTGAGCGGGCAGATGAAGTTCTCGGTAAAGGCGTACATAATGGAGAACGTGAGCAGGCCGTGGTTGCCGGGACGCCACGGAAAATCGGTCTGCATGTAGTGCAGGGTGTCGTTCATCCAGCCCATGTCCCACTTGTAGTGGAAGCCCAGGCCGCCGTCCTGCGGCGGATAGGTCACGAGCGGCCACGCGGTGGACTCCTCGGCCATCATCATCACGTCGGGGTAGTGTGCCTCAACGGCGCAGTTGACCTGACGGATAAATGCGCTAGCGTCCAGGTCCTCCTCGGTACCGTACTTGTTGAACTTCTTTTGGCCGGGATCGTCAATCCCAAAGTTGAGGTACAGCATGCTAGACACGCCGTCCATGCGAATGCCGTCTACATGGAAGTTCTCGAGCCAATACAGCACGTTGGAGACCAAGAAGGACCGGACCTCGCCACGGGCGAAGTCGAACTTGTGCGTGCCCCAGTTGGGGTGAATCTCGTGCTCAAACAGCATGTGGCCGTTAAAGGTGGCAAGGCCGTGGGAGTCGGCGCAAAAACCACCGGGCACCCAGTCCATGATCACGCCGATGCCCGCCTCGTGGCATGCATCGATAAAGTGCATGAGCTGCTGCGGGTTGCCGTAGCGCGACGTGGCGGCGTAGTAGCCGGTCGTCTGGTAGCCCCAGGAGCCATCGAAGGGATGCTCCATAAGCGGCATGACCTCGATATGCGTGTAGCCCATGTCGCGCACGTAGTCCACGAGCTCCACCGACAGGTCGTCATAGGTGTAGAACTCGCCGCTCTGCGCGGGGAAGGGATCCATGGGGCCGGGGTAATTGCCGTACTCGTCCGGCTCGCCCTGCGGTGCGTCGCCGTGGCGCTTCCACGATCCAATATGCACCTCGTAGATGTTAAGGGGCTGCGACATGTGGTTATGGCCGGCGCGGCGCTTGAGCCATGCGGCGTCGTTCCACTGGTACCCATCGAGGGTCCACAGTACGCTCGCGGTACCCGGAGGGCACTCGGCCTTAAAGGCATACGGATCGGCCTTGTAGAGCTTTTCGCCCTCGTTGGTCTCGATAAGGTATTTATAGAGCTGACCCTGCTCGGCGCCAGGAATAAAGCCTTCCCAAATAGCGCTCGTATGCACGGGCACCAGTGGGTTGGCTTGCTCATCCCAGTCGTTAAATTCGCCAATGACATGGACGCTCTTTACGTCGGGAGCCCAAACGCAAAAACGCCAGCCGCGCGTACGGTTCTGCGTGTCGGGATGCGCGCCCATCTTTTCCCAGCTGCGCTCCCACATTCCAATGCCAAACAGGTAGACATCGTCCTTGGAGAGCTCCGGTGCGTGCGGAGCCGGTTTGCGGGTTGCGGGCTTTTTAGCCGTTGGCTTTAGCTTTGTATCGCTCACGTTTGATCCCATCATGACGCGGCAGCGTGTTGCCTTGGTGACTAGATGCGAAAGGTCCAAGGCTGCACGAATCGAAGGGACGGCGAAGTTTCTGTGATTCGTTCCACCTCGCGTGCTCGGTGGAACTTTCGGCAGAAACTACGATAACACCTGTGCGTTAGTTTTATGGACGAAAGCGGATTTGCGGGGGCGTTTAATCGGTAAGCGACATGTTTATACCACTGGCAGAATTGCCGTGGTAAAACTCTTGACAGTTTTACCAATTAGGGTTTCAAAATTGTTAGGCTTACGTTTGGTAAAACGTTTTTAGCAGGTTGTTTACCATTTGACATCGAAAGGTTCGTTTATGTCCCATACCGCCGCTCCCAAGGTTGCTTTTATTTTCGATTGCGACGGCACACTGGTTAATAGTACCCCCGTTTGGGCCTATGCCCAGCCCGAGTTATTGCACCGTCACGGGATTGACGTGACCGTGGATGACTTTGCCCAATTTGAGCACCTGTCGCTGGAGGACGAGTGCCAGGCCTACCACGACACGTGGGGCATTGGCACGAATGGCGAAGAGTTGTATCGCGAACTGAGCGATATCCTGATCGATGGGTACTCCAAGGTGCCGCCGCGCGACGGGCTCCTGGCATTTTTGAAGCAGGCGCAGGAGGCCGGTATTGCCATGTGCGTTGCCACGTCCACGCCGGCCGAGCTGGTGCAGTCCGCGCTCGCTGGTGCCGGTCTCGATGCTTACATGGAATTTGTTACCACGACGGGTGAGGCAGGACGCTCCAAACAGTTCCCCGATGTGTACGAGCTGGCGCTGCGCCGCCTGGAGGAGCGCCATGGGCACAAGTTTGAGCGCGCTTGGGTGTTTGAGGACGCCGTCTTTGGCCTAAAGAGCTCTGGCTCCGCCGGCTTTAAGCGTGTAGGTATTTATGACCCGCATGGCCGCATGAAGCGCGACGATGTGCGCGCCAACTGCGATATCTTTATCGACAGCTACGAGGAGCTTGACCTGGCCCGCGTGCTTTCGTTTGAGGGATAGGCGAGGGCTGTGGCTTGCAAGGTATTAGTTGTCTGCGGCTCGCCCGTGGTGGCGAGCACAGATCTGTTGCGTAGGCTAGCAGGGGAGTGCGACCACGTTGTCGCCGTGGACCGTGGACTCGACGCATTGTTGGGCGCGGGACTGGACTGCGACGTATATGTGGGAGATGCCGACACGGTGAGCGATGCGGGTCGCGCGCTGGTCGATGCCGCCACCGACTTTGAAGTTGAGCGCCACGACCCGTACAAGGACTATACCGATCTGGCGCTGGCGCTCGATTCCGTCCGTCGTCGCTGGCCGGGTGCCGAAGTGGTTGCGACCTGCGCCACCGGCGGCCGTCCGGATATGGCCCTATCCGTTCTGGGGCTGCTCGCGGGCTACAAGGGCGCCCCAGTCTGGATTGCCGAAGACGAGACCACGGCCCGCATCCTACACGGAGGCGAATCCTGGACCATTGTGGGCGCCGAAGGCAAGACGTTCTCCATCATCGCCATTGCCCCCAACACCGTGGTAAGCGAACACGGCCTAGAATGGGAGCTAGACCACAGCTCCCTGGGCCTGTTGGCCGACACCGGCATCTCTAATGTCGTTAGAAAAACGGCCAAGATCCAAGTTCACACCGGCACCGCCATCGCTTACCTATATCATTAGGCATTTAGAGTCTGACCAAAAAAGTCCTTGCACGTCGCGCCAACTTCCCCTATAGTACTGCTTCGTCACGGGGGCGTAGCTCAGCTGGGAGAGCGCTTGACTGGCAGTCAAGAGGTCAGGGGTTCGATTCCCCTCGTCTCCACCCGAGTTGAATTAGACGAACCCTTGTTTATCTGGGGTTCGTCTTTTTTTGTCGGCATAAAGTCGTCGTCCCAATTGTCAAAGCTGAAATAGATCTGAACCTCATCGCCGTCAATCTGGATGAACCTAATAAACGTGTCGATGATGTCATACGGATCTGAATTGGCGTCAAGGGTATCGAGCCAGTTAATGTAATCGTCAATCGTTAGCGCTTCGGCGCTCTCGGCTTCGAGCGCAGTTGCAAGCTCGTCCTTGAGTTCGCCTTGACGGGCTTTCAACTCGTCCACCCTCTCCTTACCGCCGGGAGGGGCAAAGCCGTCCTCTATGGCTTGCCAGATGCGCTCAAACGACGCATCAATGCGCTTAATCTCTGCCTTGATTCGCTCACTGTCTTTTGGCTCATCGTTTTCGGCGGTCTCGGCGATCATCATTTCGAGCGTCGTGATAATGCGCTCGCGCACCTTTGGGTCTTTGATTGATTCCAGGATGGTATCCGTCACGGCATCCTCGATAACGTCGCGCCTAAAGGTTCTGCGGCATTTCGGACAGCGATAGTAGTGATAGACCTTGCCACTCTTACCAGTTCCAGAGGTTCCGACATACCAACGGCCACACTCACAGCAAAACATCTTTCCGCTCAGCGCGTACACGCGCTCACCGTCTTCCACACGGTGCTTGTGACCTCTGCCGTTGAGGACGCTGTTAATCTCTTCCTGCTCGCTGCGAGACCATATAGCAGGCATCCCGTTAGGTATGCGCACGCCTGCGTAGTTGTACGTGCCGCAGTTCTGCTCGCGCATGAGCAGCTTCTTGATGGATCCGTGCGAGAAGGGCTTTCCTCTCCTGGAGCGCTCGGTCTTTACGGCGCGCTGGATGTCGGCAACGGTCGAGCCGCTAAGCAGCATGTTCTTCATCTTGTGCATGACGGCGGCTTCGCGCTCATTGATGACAAAGTGATCGTCTACGACATTCCACCCGTACAGGCGCTGACCGCTCGCCATGCCACGTTGAGCGTTCTTCTGGATGCCGTCACGTATGCGTTCGCTATCAACAGCACTCTCATACTCCGCAAGCACCTCGAGCATTCCGAGGTGCAGGACACGCGTTGACCCTTCGCCGAGCGTCTCGCCGGCGTATAAGATCTCAACGCCGGCTTTATGCAGCATGATTCGCGCGAGTGCCATTTCATCGCGGTTGCGCATGATGCGCGTGACCTTATAAATCACAACATAATCAAATAGCCCTTTTTGGGCATCCTTCAGCATCTGCTGAAATTCAGTGCGGTCTGAGTTCCTGCCTGTTTTGGCGTAGTCGCTATAGATGCGCACGACAGTAAGGCCACTCTCTACGCAAAACTCTCGGGACTTGTCGACCTGAATCTCAATGCTCTCGTCACGCTGGTTGTGCGAGCTGAAGCGCGCGTAGATGGCCGCACGGCTGCCTTTTGTCATGGTATTATCACCTTGCCTTTTCATTTTTCTGGAATGGCGAGCCCTGCACTTATCCGCCAAGACCGAGTGCAGGGCATTTTGCTATCGATACGTAATGAGCGTGTCGTAGCGGTCTGCTCCGCCGATACCCTGATTGGGGACGGAGTTTGTCTCAACGCGAATAATTTCGAGTCCTTTATCCTGGAGTCCGTTGAGCACTTCGTTGATTTGCTCATTATATTTTTGGTCGGCACCGAAAACCTGACTGCTAAACGTCTGCCCAAATGAACGAATCAGCAACACATGAATACGACCATCCGGCTCTGGAACAGATGCAATTGCTTTTTCAATCTCCTGACGAGCAACTTCCTCGCGCTGGTTCTTGATGAATCCCATTTTTATTCCTTTCTCGATTCGCTTGCCGCTGCTTTTGCAGTCATCGTTATGTTTAGCTGCCATTGGGGTGAGCTGTCGCGGTAGTTGTCAACGATCTCGCGCTCATCGGCGGAAAGGATTTCTCGCTCGTCTGTTCCAGAGCTTGGAAAGCCGCATAAATCATTGGGTGTGCATTTGAGCGCTTCGCACAACATAAATGCATCTTCAAGAGGAATGCCGACTTCACCGCGTTCCCATGACGCATATTTGCGTTCTTTGATTCCCAAATAATCAGCAAACGCCTTTTGTGTCGCGAAGCCCGCAGCCTTGCGTAACTCTTTCAATTTCAGTTGGTATCGCATTTATCCTCCCTTCGCTGTCGCAATGCCGATTCTACGTTAATCACGTACGTTAATCAAGAAAATACGTAATTCATGCTTGCAAAGTACGTTCAACACGTTTATTGTCTGTATCTGCCAACGTGATTCACGTTGGTTTCGATTCTTTTACTACACGTAAAAGAATACGGTTTGTATTGACTAACGCCAATACAAACCTAATGAGCATTCATTGAGAGGAGGTGGATTTATGCCTGAGTTGAAACGCGCATTCGCAGACAGCTTGCGAGTTCGCCGTACCAAAAAGCATTGGTCGCAGCAGCAGCTATCGGATGCATCTGGCGTGAGTGTCGATGCAATTGGTAAGTACGAGCGCTGTGAGTGCTCACCGAATTTAGAGAGCGTTGCAAAGCTCGCAATCGCACTCGAGTGCACTCCGAACGACCCGTGCACGTTTCCCGACTTTAAGTAAGGAGGTTTGGAAGTGAAGGATCTGTTGTTGGCAATTGCCCACACTGCGGTGAACATCATCGTCCTGTCGGCACTCATCGAATCAGGTGTCAAGCACGGCATCAAGGCGGCTCTAAAGGACGTCACGATCAAGATCAACACCTACGACCACAGATAGAAAGGAGGGGTTTCAGATGCATGAAGCCAAGACGGAAACCGTTGGTTTGCGTAGCGGTTCTGGATGCTCGCGAGCGCCGAAGCGCATCGAGTGCGTTCCAGCGGCGGTTCCACATAAGAGCCACCGAAGCTATGCAAGCCTGCAAAAAGAAGAAGCCCGCGCACGTCGGCAAACGCGCACGGGCAAGCGTCAAAACCGCGCCGGTCATGACGATCAGATTCTAACAGGAAAACCGTTGGTTATCCGTTGGTTTGTCTACGTTTTTGCAGCTCTTTTCATGTGCGGGATTATCCCCATGGCAATCGCAGGCGGTCTCATCACCTTCTGCGAGACATACAACTGCGAATGGCTCATCTTCGTGCTTTGCGGTGCGGTCATATGGCTTATCTTCCGCATCATCGAGCGTGATATCTAATGGATCTCGACAACATGGCACAGCCGCTTGAGAGCGTCATCGCCCAGGAGAAGATGACTGTCTATCCGATGCCGCTCAGGCTCCAAGACCGCGCCGAGCTTTTCAAGAAGTGGTGCGAGCTCAACCCCAAGACGCTCCGCAGCATCGAGTTGACGGCCCTGGCTATCGATAAGCGCGGTATGCGCGTGTCGACCAAGTACCTCATCGAGAAGCAGCGTTACGAAGGCTCCTACAAGCTCGTCGGCGTTCCGTTCGTTGACGGCAACGGGGAAGAGCACGTCTACGGCATCAACAATACGGATACGCCGCTGTTGAGCCGTTGGCTTCTCGACAAGCATCCCGATCTGAATATCGAGACGCGCAAATCCATCTATGACACCAAGGAGAGCTGACATGACAACGACGTTGCAGGTGGTCGAGCATTTCGAGGACATCACCCGATATGCCACCAAGAACAAAGGGAAGATCGAGCTGAAGAACGCTGAGACCGACGAGACTGTCGAGCTTGACGAGCGTCTCGCCTCGGCCGTTATGTGCGCGACCCTGGCCTATGCCGCGACCATCATCGCCGGCACCTGCGAGATCTGCGATGCCGACGAGGGGCACATGTCAATCATCTTGCTCGCCGCCGATATCTATGCCCGCGACCTCTAGCCAGCCGAGCCTGTTCGACGATCCGCCCATGCCGGAGCCGTATCGGTGCGACTACGAGTGCGGCGTACTCGACGAGGACGGCGCAAAGCCCAAGAGCAAATGCACGTTTCGCGGGTCTGTCGTTTGGACTAACTGCCGCGAGTGCGGCCACTGCCTGTGGGACGGCTGGTGGCAGCGCGGCACGTGCGATGGCCTGTCTATCGATGATGGATGTGAAGAGGAATGATTACCAAGGACGTGCGCGACAAAGCCCAGGAGCCTATGGCATGGTTCCAGCACGACTCAAACTCCGCGCAAGACCAGAAGTGCCAAAGGCTGCTGTTCCGCTACGGCAACGCCGGATACGGGGCGTTCTGGCGCATCTGCGAGATTCTGGCGAACACCACGACGCACTCATTGCCGGTCGAGACAGACGAGGACTGGCTGATTCTCGCGGAGCAAATCGGGATGCGCAAGGCTGGTGCCTTCGACGATATGTCGAGCGTCGAGGACTGCCGCGATTTCATCAGCTGCCTGCTGGAGATCGGCTTGCTAAACCGGGATGGAAAAGGCCGCATCGAGAGTGCGCGAATGCAAAAAAACGCTCTTTATTTCGGCATGCAAAGGGCGAACGGAGCCAAGGGCGGCAGGCCGAAGAAGAACAAAACAGAGCCAACGGAATAGCAGGTCAAAGGCGGTGAATTGGACAATGGAGCATGAAAGCGTCGCTAAACCATCGGTTTTAGATTGGCTAAACCCTAACAATACAGTACATAACAATACAGGGCGGGTTTTTGGGTTTGGGTCTAAAGACCCAAACCCAAAGCCAAAAACCCGCAACTTGCTTGTGGCGTTATGTAACAAGGAAGTCTTACTTTCTTTGCTTCTTTCTTTATCGCCCTTTAATTTCGCGCCTGATTTTCGAGTTTTCGCGCTTATGAAACTTGAGTTCTCAACAGCCTTTCAACAGGTTTTCAACATTCGTAATAGTTTTCAACAAATGGACGGTGATGCAAATGCCGTTTGGTAGCTACATCAACAAGATCAGGGTCAAGCGATGCCCTTATTGCGGTATCGACCGACCGCTCGACTATTTCATCAAAAACCGTAGCGCCTGCTGGAAGTGCAGGGCAGTCAAAAGGGATGTTAAGGAGGGGATGCGCTATGACCTCATCGACGAAGGAACCATTCAAAAAGCTAAGCATATTCGACTTGGCTAGAGGCAACGAGCAGACCGATAGGAGTGACCGCAATTACGCACGCCGGCACTTCAACGATTACGTTACGTATCGAGACATCACACCGTGCGACATCACAGCTCTTGAGGGCTATATCTCAATCGAGATTGCCGCATTTCGTGCAATTGGCGAGGTGACCGTTCCGGAGCTTTCCGTTTCCCATTACCGAAAAACGCGACCGATTATTCATGCGGGTGACGCTGGTGGTATCAGAGAAGCCTTCCTATTCTGCGATGGGTCGTATTTCAACGGGCGTGAGGCGATCTCATTCAATGAAGATGGGTTCATCGGCTTTTGCGGCTGGGCCGATTCGATGAACTCTAGGCCGTTTGTCTCTGGCTTCTGTCGGTGGGTCGACGAGTGGATGACACCGGCGAAGTCATTGAGGGCGATGCGAAATGATTAGCGTCGATAAGCTGCTTGCCGCCGCAAATGATCATCAAGTCAAAGTCTTGCGCCTGCTCCAACCGCAGGGCGAGCCCGACATCATCGAGTGCGATGGAAGGCTGTACGTGCCCGACAAAGAGTGCGAGTTCATCCCGGAGGAATTCGAAACCCGTTGGGACGACGAAAACCAGTGCTTGCGGATTGAGAAGCCTTCTGATGATTGCGGCTGTTTCACGTGCTCTGAATGCGGGGAAGAGCTGAAGTTCGACTGGGATGGCGCAGGCAGCTGGTTTGAGTCTGAATACCCGTACAAGCCAATCGAATTGAAATACTGCCCTGGATGCCGCGCAAGGGTTCTGTTCCCGCATCCATGGCTTGATAAGGAGGTGGCGGAATGAAACTGAAGCCTTGCCCATTCTGCGGTGGCAAAGCACGGGCGTATAGCGGTAGCACTTACCACTTCGAATCTGGTTTTGGGTGGATATGCGCCTGTAAAGCCTGTGACAGTCAGGGTGAAATCGGCAGAACGAAAGACGAAGCGATTAAGAACTGGAACAGAAGGGATGGAAAGGAATGAGTGTAGAGGAAGATCGCCAGAAGATTGTATCCGCGCTCAGGCGTACTGCAAATGACTGCCTTGCCGGCATGAGCTTTCAGAAGCGCCTGGCTGAAATCTGCAAAGCGGAAGACTCGTCCTGGCGCGGAACGATGCGAAGGGTCGCAGACCTCGCGGAACGGAAGACGTGCCGCTATGTCAGAACTGACCACTGCACCATGCGTTGCAGCGTGTGTGGTCGCGAGGTCGAGAGGTATCATCCCGAGCATAGGTTTTGCGTGAAGTGCGGCTCATATATCGAACCCGAGCCGTGGACAAGGAGTTTTAGGCCAGCTGATTTTGAATCCGCCGACACAGAGGAAGGTCGATAGGAAATGGCAGCATACGTCAAGCGAGTCGGCGATCTGACCGAGCCTGTTGAGCTCAGCGCTTCGCAGGTTGCCGAGAAGATGACCTCGACGGTCGATACTGAGTTCGACCCTGTGACCAAGCCTTCGCATTACGCGGGACACACGGGCATCGAGTGCAAGACGGCAATGGAGTCGATGCTTGGCACCGAAGCATACGCCTCCTACATGCAGGGCTGCGCGTTCAAGTACCTCTGGCGCTGGCGTGAAAAGAACGGCATCGAAGACCTCAAGAAGGCACGCGAGTGCATCGACAACGTGATCCGCGCGATTGAGGGTGATGGGCAATGACAACCGTGAAGCTCAACTTTGAACTCGGGGACAAAAAGCCCAACGTCAAGACTGCCGATGTCGAGGAAGCGGCCAAGCGGTTCACGACCTCGCTGCTCTTCCTGATTCGCGCGTTTGGCGTGAGCGGCGTGTCGGTGAAGATCGTGGGGGATGACGGCGATGAGTAAGTACGGGAAGTATCACGTCCTGGATAACCTCTGCACGGTCTCACAGGACATGAGCCGGCGCATCCTGACGTGCGAGCGGCGCGGTCGCAGCAACGTGATGGTCAGCTACGAAGACATGGTCATGTGGTCTGACATCGTGTCTGACGCCATCGAGGTTATCGACGAGAAGGGCGAGAAAGATGATTGAGAGTCCAGGCCATGCCGTCAACCGAATCATTAAGGACTTTGGTGATGCTTTCACATCCGCTTTGCGTGGAAAGGGAAACTTCTTCTATGAGGTTTCACGCGCGTTGAGCCGTGCGCATAGGGAATGGGTCAAGTTCGAGAAGCGTTGCGTGAAGTATAGCGACCCTAAATGGCAGCGCCGGTATACAAAGGCGCTCAAGCGGTCGCGCAGGAACGTCGCCTATCTGAAGCGCACCGGCAGGTGCAGGTGATGGGCATCGAGGTCAAGCGCGATGCCAAGGGCGTTTGGTACGCGCAGCCCTATCTTGGTACGACTCCGGAGGGCAAGCAGATCAGGCCGCGCCGCAGCTTTCCCGAAGCAGCGACCCGCGCCCAGGCACAGGAATTGGCGAACCGCTGGCTCTCCGATATCTCCGCCGGTGGCAAGGTGCAGAGCGTCGTTATCGCCGATTTGCTGTACGCCTACATCGACGAGCGCCGCGCCAAGGGCGTGAGTCCTTACACGGTGAAGCGCTGGAAACTGTTCACGCGAAGCTATGTGGGCAGGTATCTCAAGGGTAAATCGGTGCTCGACCTCGGCGTGATGGAGTTCAACGACTTCGAGACGCGCCTGCTGCTGCCGAAGGATAAACGCGGTCAGGGTCTGTCGCGAAACACGGTGCGCAGCGTGCATTTCTTCCTTCGCGGCGCATACAACCACTGGGTCAAGTCCGGTGTCTGCGAGACCAACCCGCTCTTCTACGTCGAGCCGCCGCACGAGGACAAGCACGAGGCCGTTGCGCTCGACGAGTGGGATTACCCGGGTCTGGACGAAGCGATAACGACCGCGCTGCATCCAGACGAGCCCACGGAAAAGAGCATGAGGGAAGCTGCGTACGCCTTCGCCGCATGGCTTGCGCTGCACACCGGGATGCGCGTCGGCGAGGTCTGCGCGATGCGCAGGAGGGACGTGTCGAAGCGCATGGGATACCTCCACGTCTGCGGCAAGATCGTCGAGCTTGACGGCGGCGGCGTCGAGCGCGTGGACGTGACCAAGGGCCGCAAGAGCCGCAACGTATCCATGACGGAGCGTGAGCTTGAGACGATCTTCGGCTTTATCGAGCTTCAGGACGGCTTTACGGACGTTTTCACACCGAACATGCCGTTGGTGTCCTTTGACGGCTTCTTCATGCGTCCCACGACCGTCTCAAAGGCTTTCAGCCGCCTGCGCGACCGTCTAGGGCTGCCGAAGGGATGCACCTTCCACAGCCTTAGACATACGCACGCGACATGGCTTCTCGCCAACGGCGCGAACCTCAAGGACATCGCCGAACGCTTCGGGCACGCGAACGAAGCCACGACGCTCAAACTCTACGCCCACGCGATGCCCGGACGCGACCAGAGAGCCGCCGAGGTGTTCGACAAGTTCACGGATGAGCTTCGCGGAGGGACTGTAAACGATGTGTAAACGGCTCTACTTCGACCATTTGCGCATCGTCACGAAAAAGGAAGGTCAGACCGCAAAACCAGCGGTTTGGCAAAGGATAACCACCGTATTTCAAGTAAGAATCAGGAGCAACCAAAAATGGTACCTAAATTGACTACCAAGCAAAGGCGCGCAGCCCTCGATAAGGGGATGCAGATCAGGCTCGAGCGTGCCGAGTATAAGCAGAAGCTGAAAGACGGCTCGATGACCGTTGAGCAGTTCTTCAAGTTGGCTGACAGCGGATATCAGGCCGCATACGGCATGCGCGTCTACTCGCTGCTCACTTCGCTGCCTGGGTATGGCGAAGTCAGATCGCGCCAGCTCATGAACGAACTCCGCATCGCACAAGGCCGCAAGGTCAAGGGGCTTGGAACCACGCAGCGTGCAAGGCTTCTGTCGATTCTGGCTGGTGATGACGATGCCTAAGAATCGACCGCACAAGGTGAAGAGGGTCTTGTCGCTGGTCTTCACCGTCCTCATGTGCGTGCTGCTCGTCGTGATTCTCTTCGTGTCGTTCTGCATCATCGAAGCGACCGTGATGCTGTTCACCGGCGGCGCGTTCTCGCTGCTCTTTCCGGCAATCGCGACCGTGGCGATGCTCTTCGCGCTTATCGCGCTCGCTATCGTGAGCGGTGGTGCCGCATGAGCGCCGAGAGCCTGAACACCTGCACGCTGAGCGGCAACCTCGGTAACGATGCCGAGGTGCGCTACACCAAGGGCGGCACGCCCATCACGTCATTCTCACTCGCCGTCAACCGCCGCCGCCGAACACAAGACGGCAGCTACGAGGACGAGACGAGCTGGGTCGACTGCACGCTGTTCGGCAAGCGCGGGGAAGCCCTGCAAGCAAACGGCTACCTGCACAAGGGCGCACGTATCGCAATCACCGGGCACCTGCGCATGGCCGTCTGGGAAGCTGACGGAAAGCGCCACCGCAAGCTGGAGGTCATCGTCGAGAACATCATCGGCATGACCAGCTACCGGCAACCGCAAACCCAGCAGCCGCAGCAGGCAACTCAACCGCAGGTCAACGCACCTGAACTTTACGACGAAGACATTCCGTTTTAGGAGGAAAGATGTACGGACGAAAGATGAACGCGAAGGTGATGGACGGATCGGAGCTGCCGCGCTATGCGCACGACGGTGACGCCGGCTTCGACATGTGCCTTACCGAGGACTGCCGCCTTGAGCCAAACGCCCGCGCCATCGTCGGACTCGGCTGCGCCTTCGAGATTCCGAGCGGCTGTGTCGGCCTGCTCTTCCCGCGCTCCGGTCTGGCGAGCAACCACGGCGTGACGCTCAGCCACGGCGTGGGCGTTATCGACAGCTGCTATCGAGGCGAGGTCAGCGCACCGCTCATCAACCTCAGCTGCGATATCGTCAACCTGCCGAAGGGCTCGCGCGTCTGCCAGATGGTCATCGTGCCGTTCGTGCCGTGTGAGCTCGTCGAGGTCGACGAGCTGACAGACACCGAGCGCGGAACCGATGGCCTCGGCTCCACCGGTATCGAGTAGGCGAAGCGCGTGGATGCCAAGGAGTATTTCGAAGCCATCCGCGAGGAAGTGAAGGCCATCGAGGGCACGAGGGAAATGCTAGCAAGGCTCAGGGCGAAGGAAGGAGCGAAAGCCCAGAGCTACAGCGGCGGCGGTGGCGGCGGATACACCGACCCTATGGATGCAATCAATGGCCGCATCGACCTGGAGGGCAGGTTCGAGCGACGCATCGCCGACAGCTCAGCCGCCATTGATGAAGCGTGCGCGGTGCTCTATGGCAGTAACAACCGTGGCGGTCTCGCAAGGCAGAAGGGCAACCGATATGCCGACGCGATCTGCATGGGTTACTGTCAGGCCATGCCGTGGACAGAGGTGGCAGCCGTCATGCAGTGCTCACCGAAGTGGTGCCGAGAGCTGTGCAACGCCGCGTTCAGGTACATCGACGCAGTTGGCATGGCATGGCTGAAAGAAAATTGAAATCGGTACTTCCCTTCAGTTCCCGCCTTGTGCTAAAGTTCGATACGGTGGATTAGGTAAGCAAAAGGGACACGGGCTCCGGCTCGCGTCCCTTTTTTGTTGGGAAGGCGCGGCAATGGCTAAGGGCTTCTCGTATCGCTTCTACCATTCGACGGACTGGGAGCACGCCCGCGAGCAGGCTCTACAGCGTGACGCCTACCTGTGCCAGCACTGTCTGGCACAGGGCATCGCAACACCGGCGGTCATGGTGCATCACATCGTCGAGCTGACTCCGGCGAACATCAACGATCCGAACATCAGCACCGACCCGAAGAACCTTGTCAGCCTTTGCGACCTGTGCCACAAGAAGGTGCACGGATGGGTAAGGCAGGGCAGCACAAGGCAAGGGCTGGTCTTTGACGAGGACGGCAACTTGATTTCACTGGACAGCGAACACACAGACTGAGCACAATCAACTGCTCACAAAACATGGACAACAAAACAGCAGGTCAGAGCGCCGAGCAATCCCCCCATTCGAAAACCTAGGCTAGTGGCCTAGGGCACCAACGCCGGGAGATAGATTTATGCGCGTGACGGGTTTCAGAACGGGGGTGGTCTTGTGGGAAAGCGAAAAGTGTGCGAAAGTAACGTCCTTTTGCTCAAAGCCACGGAAAGTCCCCCGAAGAAGCGCACCGCTTCTATCGAGAGCCGATACCAAAGCGAGCTGAAAAAGCTCCAACGGCTCACCAAGGACGCGATACCAGACGAGAAGCGAAGCGCCGTGCTTCCGCTGATGTCGAACATCGCGTTCCTGAAGGTCAAGCTTGACGAAGCCCGACGCGAGCTGATGTATGAGAGCATATTTACGTCATATGACAACGGCGGCGGTCAATCCGGTCTGCGGGAGCATCCGGGTTTCAGCGCTTATAACAAATTGTTTACAACGTTCTCACGCGGCATCAAGCAGCTCACCGACATGATGCCGTCCGGCAGCACCGCAGGCGATGCCCTCATTGACTACCTCAATGAAACGCGCTTCGGCGGCTAAGAAGCGAAGCGGCGCTGGTCGCTGCGAGCAGGCGATACGAAGCTACTTCGGTGGCATCCTCAACGGTGAGATCACTGCTTGCGAGAAGATGCATCAGCTCGCGGAGCGCGTGCTGCGCGACCTGGATAACACCGATCCGCTCTATCCGTACCATTACCGCGAAGAGTTCGCGGCTAAGCATGTTACGTTCATCGAAACGTTTTGCCGCCTTCCGAGCGGCAGGCTTGGGCGAAAATTCAAGCTCGAGCTTTTCCAGTTGGCCATCCTCTCCGTAATCTTCGGTTTCGTGGATGCCGAGGGCTTGCGCCAATACCGCGAAGTCCTTTGGATTATGGGGCGAAAGAACGGCAAGACCGCGCTCGCGTCTGCAATAGAGCACGACTTGCTTATAAACGATGATGAGGGCGCACCGGAAGTCTACAACGTGGCCACGGCTCACGATCAGGCGGCGAAGGGCTTTAATAACGCTTGGCGAATGGTAGCGACCTCGCCTGCGCTGGCAAAGCACGTGCGGAAGCGCGTGAGCGACCTTTACTGCGACCTCAACATGGGGTCAATCAAGGCGCTATCCGCCAACACGAATCACCTTGACGGCTTGGACATCTCAGGCGCTATCGTTGACGAGCTCGCAGCCATGCGCAACCGCGACCTCTACGACCTCACGATTCAGGGCACCTCCGCGCGCCGGCAACCGCTGGTGCTGGAGATCACCACGAACGGCTTCGTGCGCAACGGCATCTTCGATGCACAGTACGAATACGCCGTGAAGTGGCTGGACGGTCAGGCAACAGGCGAGAAGGCCGAGCGCTTCATTGCATTCATCTACGAACTCGACGAGCGCGAGGAATGGCAGGACGAATCCGCATGGATTAAGGCCAATCCCGGTCTCGGGACTATCAAGAGCCTAAACAGCCTTCGCCAGAACGTGAGCAAGGCCAAGGACGATCCGACATTCCTGCCGACGCTCTTGGTTAAAGACTTCAACCTTATCGAGAACCAGAGCCAAGCATGGCTCACATGGGCTGAGATACACAATGACGAGACGTTCGACCCGGCAGACGGGTCGTTCTCCTACGCGGTGCTCGGTGTCGACGCATCGGACACGACCGACCTCACGGCGGCATGCCTGCTGATGATGAGGCCGGGCGATGAGCGTATCTACGCGTTGCACATGGCCTGGATTCCGCTCCGCGCGCTGGAGCAGGCGGAGTTAGAGGGGCGGCGCGGCGGTCGTGACGGCGTGCCGTACGACGCTTGGATAGCGCGCGGCCTGCTGCGAACATCCGCGACGCCGATTATCGATAAGCGCGAGGTGCTCGATTGGGTCGACGAGATACGCGAGAGATGCGGTATCTACGCCGTCGCATGCGGCTACGACCCGTGGCACATGCGAGACGTCCCTACGGTGGAAGCCTACGAGGGCTATTTCGGCGCGGACAACTTCCGGAAGGTCATTCAGGGCGCGCAGACGCTTTCGATGCCCATGAAGGAGCTGCGAGCGCTCTATAAGGAGAACCGCATCGTCGACAACTCAAACCCGATCGCCGAATGGTGCCGCTCGAACGTTGCGGTGCGAAGCGACGCGAACGGCAACATTGCGCCGGACAAGAAGAACCAAGACCCGCGCAACCGAATCGATGCGTGGGCAGCCGAGTGCGACGCATTCGTCGTGCTCAAGGACATGATGGACGATTTCAAAAGCATGATTGGGGGTTAGCCGTGGCGAAACTAACGTCGGTGTTCCGCTCCATGTTCGATGCCGTCTTCCACAATCCGATCATGAAGGCGGTCGACGGGTATTTCCAGACGTTCACGGCGTACGCGCCGCGTTTCAGCACGTGGAGCGGCGGCATCTATGAGGCCGAGCTGACGAGAAGCATCATCGAGCGTAACGCAGACCATGCGAGCAAGCTCAAGCCGGAGGTTTCAGGCACCGCGCAAGGTGCCGCCACGCGGTCGCTTGAATGGAAGCCCAACCCTTGGATGACGACGCCGCAGTTCCTGCACCGCGTCTCGACAATGCTCGATGTGTGCGACACGTGCCTCATCGTTCCGATTACCGGTGCCGACATGGTCACCATCGTCGGCTACTACCCGGTTCTGCCGGGGCAGTGCGAGGCATACGATGTCGGCGGCCAACTCTGGCTCAAGCTGTCGTTCAACGGTGGCGAGCAGACACTTATCGAGTGGTCGCGCGTCGGCGTACTGACAAGGCATCAGTTCAAGAGCGATCTTTTCGGAGACGGCACCGATGTGCTCCGCCCCACGCTGGAGCTGATGCACGCGCAGGTGGATGCCGAGAAGACCGCAATCGAGCAGGGCGCTGCCATTCGATTCATCGGAAAGATGAGCCAGAACCGCAATCCAGAAGACCTTAAAAAGGCTCGCGAGGATTTCAACGCGCAACTCGGTACCGCAAACGCCGGCGGCATCGCCGTGTACGACAACAAGTACAACGACGTGAAGCAGATAACGCCGCAAAACTACACGGTCGACGCGGCGCAGATGGAGCGAATCGAGAAAGCCGCATACCGTTTCTTCGGCAGCAACGAAGATATCGTCATGAACAAGGCAGACGAGGACACATACAACGCCTTCTACGAGGGGCGAACCGAGGTCTTCGCCGTGCAGCTGGGATACGTGCTCACCTGCATGACGTTCACACCGAACGAGATCGCGCACGGAAACTCAATCATGTTCAGCGCGAACCGACTTGAGTTCGCGAGCAACCAGACGAAGCTCAACGTGAGTACATCGCTATACGACCGTGGAATTATGACTGGCGATCAGGTCGCGGATGTGTTCCAGCTTCCGCATTACGAGGGCGGTGACCGCCATGTCATTCGCGGCGAGTACATCGACCTGGACTTGATCAGCGAGCACACGGCGGCGCAGGCGGCGCAGGCGGCCGAGACAAATGCCAATATCGCAAAAATCGACGGAAAGGACGGCGATGCCGATGCCGGCGAAACCGAATGAGCGCCAGTATCGTTCAATGGCGATGGTGCTGCGTAGCGTGGATGGAGGCCAAGGCCGTGAGAAGCGCATCGATTCCGACTGCTATGTAGAGGGATACGCTTCGACCTTCAACGATCCGTATGTCTTGTGGGAAGACCCATTTGACGGCACTAAGTATCGAGAGGTCATCAGCCCCGATGCCTTCGTAGATACCGACATGAGCGACATCATCATGCAATTCGACCACTGCGGCGATGTCTTGGCGCGCCTGTCAAACGGCACTCTGGTTGTCGAACCAGATGAGCATGGACTGTTTATCGCGGCTGACCTCTCAAGGTCATTTTCCGCCCGCAACAGATTTGAGGAAATCGACAACGGCCTTGTGACCCGTATGTCGTGGGCGTTCACCATCGGAGCGTCCGAGTACGACAGGGATACGCACACCACGACCATCACGAGGGTCAAGAAGATTTATGACGTGTCGGCGGTGAGCCTACCGGCTGACCCAAACACCGAAATAAGTGCAAGAAACCTTCTCAACGGAGTGATTGAGAAGTCGCGCGGGGAGCACGCGCGCCGAAGGAACGCGCTCATCCGTGCGCGTGCAGTAATGGCAATCGCCACCAACTAGAAAGGGAACAAACATGAACCTTGAAGATCTGCTGAAAGAGCTCAAGGCACTCGTCGACAAGTACGGCGATGACGCCGACCCGTCCGATGAGGACGCCGCCCGCATGGCAGAGCTCACCAACGAGATCAACCAGATCCGTGCGCAGCTCGACCAGACCGCCCAGACCCGCGCCGCCGCAGTGGCAGCCGCCCGCGCCGCCATCGACAACGGCACCGCACAGCGCGTCGATTCCGTCCCGCTGGCTCGCTCCGCAAACAACTTCGCCACCGGCGCGGTATACGACACGACCGACTATGCCGCCGCCGAGCAGCGCGCGTGGGTGAAGGGAGTCGCTGAGCGCGCCGGCGTCCAGCTGGTAGAAGGCTACGCACTGACCGACGCGGAGCGCGCCGCGCAGAACCACGCCATGGAGCAGCGCGACGCATTCAACCACATGACGAGCAACACCGGTTCCGTCATTCCCGTCGAGCTGCAAAACGAGATTATCTCGCTCATCGACAACACCGCCGTTCTGTGGGGCGACATGCCGAAGCAGAACTTCCCCCATCAGTTCGAGATTATCCGCCACAAGTCCATTGATGCTGGCGACGCCGCGCAGACCGCCGAGGGCGCGGCACCGACCGACGACGAGAAGAACGCGTTCGACACGCTCAAGTTCGAGGGCGTCGAGATCAAGAAGACCCTGAAGATTAGCCGCCGCATGGCCGTCCAATCCGTCGCATCCTTCCAGTCTTATCTCGTAAGCGAGACCGCCGCACGACTGTCCGTTGGATGCAACACCCATTCCCATGCGCGCCTGGCCAACGAGACCTACGGCATGGAGAAGACTAACAAGATCGAGACAGCCAAAGCCGGAGAGTTCGCGAAGGCCGACCTCGCTGGCCTGCTCTCCAGGCTCAACACCTACGGCCTTCCCACGCCCAAGGGTGCCATCATCTACGCGAACAGCAACGTCATCTGGAACTACATCGCCATGCTCGAGGACGCTAATGGGCGCTCCTATTTCGTCGATGAGAAGAATGCCGACCCGACCGTCGAAGGCCACATCTTCGGCAAGCTGGTCAAGCGCGACGATTCCATCGCCGACGGTGTGATCATCGCCGGCTACCCCGACCTGTTCAAGGGCAACGTGTTCGACGGCCCCGACGTTATGCCCTATATCGCGCCCGACGGAACCCAGAACCGCTGCTTTGACGGCTACGAGCTGATCGACTGCGGCCTTGCAGTGCCCAAGTCGTTCGCCCAGCTGACTCTTAAGACTGCCTAGGGAGGTGGTGCGGCATGGCCGACAATGCCAAGACAGAGCTGCTCGATGCCTGCCGCGCTGCGCTCCGCATCCCTGAGTTCTGCAACGATTACGACGATGAGATAGCCGATGTCATCGAAGCCGCCCGCGCCGAGCTTGTCGCGGGCGGCGTCCTTCCCGAAAAGGCCAACGACGATTCCGATGGCCGCATTCGCCTTGCCATCAAGGTCTACGTAAAGGCCAACTTCGGCATGGACAACCCCGATGCTGACCGCTTCATGAAGTCGTTCGAATGCATGCTCACGTCGATGAGCGGCGATTCGCTCTATAGGGCGGAGCCGAGAGATGAGTAGGTGGTCGGGCGTCTGCACGCTCATCGCGACCGAGACAGAGCGCGATGACAAAGGCGTCCCGCACAGGAATGAGAGCCGCCGCAAGGTGCCGTGCAACGTCTTCTCGATGAGCGCGGCAGCCTATTACGTCGCGGCTCAGGCCGGCGTGAAACCGCAGGCGGTAATTGAGATACGCTCCTGCGCATATTCCGGCGAAACCCTCGTCGAGTTCGGCGGCGTGACGTACTCGGTCGACAGCAGGCTTATTAGCGGCACGGACAATATTCGCCTCACGCTTGTCGAGAGGACTGGTGACCGATGAGCGGCGTCAATATCGACAACCTTGCCGAGATTATCGTCAACGACATGCAGGGCGTAATCGACGATGACGCTGAGGCGCTGGAGGGGAACGCCCGCGCCGCCGGACAGAAGGCGGTCAGGCTGCTGCGCGAGCGAAGCCGCAAGCGCGTCCACCACGGGGGGAGCTACGCGAAGGCTTGGATGTCTGACGTGGAGACCGACGAGACCGGCATGAGCTGTACCGTGCACAACCGGCAGTACCAGCTGACGCATCTGCTGGAGAAGGGCCACGCCATCGCCAACCAGAGCGGCAGGTATCCCGGGCACGTCGCAGGCGACCACGTGATCGAGGGCGTCTACAACGAGGTCGCCGCGGAGTTCGCGAAGGGCGGCGAGTGATGAAGACACTGGATGAGCTTGTCGGCCTCCTCAAGTCGTTCGGGCTGCCGTTCAGCAACGGCGCGTTCTTGGCTGACGAGCGGCCTGCACCACCGTATATCGAGATTGAAGCCGGGTATTCGGGGGACGTGTTTGCGGACAACGTGTCGTACACCAGATGGATGCCGTACGACTGCGCGCTCTACTGCGCTGCGCGCGACTACGAGCTTGAGCAGCGCATCGAGAGCGAGCTTGATGCCGCCGAGTTCTCCTACACGAAGGCCGTGACGGCAATCGACGGAGAGGGCGTCATCGAGACCGCCTATCAGATTAACGTGTTTGAATATTAGAAAGGGGCATCACATGCCACGAAACGGTTATTTCGGCGTCAAGAACGCACACATCGCCGTGCTGGGGAATGAGGAGTCGTTTACCTACGCAACTCCGACCCATGTTGCCGGCACGGTCGAGATCAAGATGGAGCCGTCTGTCGAGACCGCGACAAGTTTTGGCGACAACGAAACCTGGCTCGACAAGACTCAGGACAACGGCGGCTCCGGAACCATTTCTTTCTACGATACCGAAAGCACCGCCGAGATGCGCAAACTGTTCGCCGACCTCGTCGGTTTCGATATCGACGCCAAAGGCCGAGTCCTCGGCACCTCCGGAAAGACCCCGAAGAAGTTCGCCTTCATGTGCGAACAGCCGGGACATATCATGGGAAAGCGTCGCTGCTGGCTTTGCTGCCAGATTAAGGCGCCTAGCATGGATGCCAAGACGCTTGAGGACAAGCCCGACATCACGCAGCTCGACTACGACATCACGTGGCGTCCCGTCACGCTTCCCACCGGCTGGCGCGGCTGCTCATACGACAGCTTCAGCGATTTGGACGATTACGAGACGTTCTTCGACAAGGTCGACATCGAGCTGACTCCGAAAACGAGCGAGGTATAGGATGGTAAGCGAGGTCAACATCGGTGACAGCACTGTTCCCGTCGCGTGCAACGGCTTCACGCCCATCGTGTTCTCGCGCGAGTTCTCGGTGGAGCGTCCCGATGGCTCGAAGCGACCGAAGGATATCAACGAAGATGTCACCATGATCCTTGAGGTCTCTTCGGCAATTCACCTAGCGCCCATCGTCCCGCTGCTGGAGATTTTCTACTCCTGCGCGAAGACGGCCAACCCAAAGCTCAAGCCCTACGAAGAGTGGATTAGAGATTTCCCGCCCGACGCGTACGACCTGGAGCGCTCCGGCGGTTGGTCTGCCGACGTGATGGATATCGTGAGGGAAAACTTTTTTCCGCACGCAAAGGAAGACGTGGCAGCCGAGACCGCCGAAGCGACCGATGCCGCCGATGCCGACGGAGCTGCAAAGTAGCTGCGACGCGCTATACATCTACGAGTGCCAGCAGGCCGGGCTGTCTATAGGCGATCTCGAAAAGCTCAGCTACAGGCAGGTGCAGACGCTTCTCGACATCCATTCGTTCGTGCACGACGCGATTGCGTATGCAGAGGATGACGAGGAAGCAAGGAAAGGCGAGCAAGAGTTCTGGTCGTGAGGACAAAGCGACAGCGCACCGCAGGCGGCGCGCTGTTCTGTGCACTCATGGCTTCTTGACAGTTGAATAGAGGTGACCATGGCAGTTACTTACAAAGGTCTGACGATCAAGTTCGGCGGCGACACGACCGAGCTGCAAGGCGCACTCAAGAAGGTGCAGGGCACCGCCAAGGATACGCAGGGCGCGCTGAAGGACATCAACCGCGCGCTGAAGCTCGACCCAGGCAACACAGAGCTCCTGACCGAGAAGGCCAAGCTGCTGAACCGTGCGTACGATGAGACCAAGACCAAGCTCGACGCATATAAATCCGCGCTCGCTACCCTTGAGGAAAAGCAGCGCAGCGGCGTCGCGCTCACGGAGC
Source organism: Collinsella sp. CLA-ER-H7 (assembly GCF_040092345.1). NCBI lineage: Bacteria > Bacillati > Actinomycetota > Coriobacteriia > Coriobacteriales > Coriobacteriaceae > Collinsella > Collinsella sp. CLA-ER-H7. The sequence continues at coordinate 58,359 of NZ_JBBNLT010000012.1, forward strand.
GCGAACAGGCGCAGTATTCGAGCCTGAAGGCGCAGGTAGCCATCTGCGAGAGCCAGCTAGAGAGCTACGCAGATGACCTAAAGAGCGTAAGCCAGGAAGCGGAGGCATCCAAGACCGGCCTGTACCAATTCGGACAGACGGTACAGGACAACAGCGATAAGCTTGCGAAGGCCGGCAAGGGGCTTGAGACCGCCGGCAAGACGATTACCGGTGCCGTCGGCGGCGCTGCGACGGCACTCGTAGGTCTGGCATCCAGTCAGGAAGAAAACATCGAGCAGACGCATCAGCTCGACGCCGCATGGAAAGACGCCGGCGGAACGAGCGAGCAGGCAAGGAACTCGTACACACTCTTCTACAAGCTGCTCGGTGAAGAGGACACGGCAACGGAAGCCGCACAGAACCTTTCCCGACTGACCACGAACCAGCAGGAGCTGGACAAGTGGAACAACATCGCCGCAGGTTCCTTCTCTAAGTTCGGCGATGCCCTGCCGCTCGAGAACCTCGTCGAAGCGTCCCAGGAGACGGCTCACACGGGAACCGTCACCGGCGGACTTGCAGACGCGCTCAACTGGGCTACCGCGAGCAACGAGCAGTGGAGCGCCGCGCTCTCCGGAAACCAAGCCGCGCAGCAGGCGTTCAACGACGCGATTGGGCAGGGTGCTACCAAGGAGGACGCGTTCAACGCAGCCCTGGCGGCCTGCGGCAGCGAGCAGGAGCGCTCTTCGCTGATCACCCAGACTCTTGACGGCCTCTACGGCGAGATCGGCCAGACGTACAAGGACAACAACAAGACCCTACTCGACTCGCGCGAGCAGCAGGCTCAGTTCAACCAGAAGCTGACCGAAGCCGGCGAAGCCGCGCTGCCAGTGAAAGAGAAGGTCTTGGAGTTTGGCACCACGCTCCTCGAGAAGGTCGCTCCGGCGCTTGAGAGCGTTTCCGACTGGTTTCAGCAGCTGACTCCTGAGCAGCAAGACCTTGTGACCAACGTCGCGCTCGGCACCCTTGCCTTTGGCGGACTTGCGACCGGAGCCGGCAAGGTGTTGCAGGCGGGAAGCGAGATCGGCGGTACCATCAAAACAGTCTCGGAGAAGTTCGGCGGGCTCAAGGGCGCTATCGGTGCCGTCGGCAGCGGCTGGACTTCATTTACCGGAATCATAGCGGCAAACCCGATTTTGCTCGGAGTGGCGGCGGTTACCGCCGCCGTAGCCGGTCTCACGTGGTTCTTCACTCAGACCGAGACCGGCAAGCAGATGTGGTCTGATTTCACCGGATGGATTACCGAGAAGTGGCAGGGAGTCCAGGATTTCTTCGATGGGGTGCCCGCCTTCTGGCAGGGCGTCTGGGACAGGATAACCGGCAAGGCCGAGGAAGCCAAGAACGACCTCGGCGAGAAGTTCGACGGCATCAAGGAAGGCGCGTCGACCGCTTGGGAAAACCTGAAGGCAAATGCGTCCGATGCCTGGGGCAATCTCCAATCAGCAGCTTCGGAGAAATTCGGGGCGATCAAGGATTCAATCCAGAACGACATGCAGACAGGTCTCGCCGTCGGCTCTTCAAGCTCAAGCGCGCTTAGGGCCGCGATGAGCGGTGACTGGTCGACCGCCAAGACCGAAGCGTCCAACGCCTTCAACCTCATCAGGGACAACATAACGAACAAGCTCGACAACGCCAAGACCAACGCCATCAACGTCGGCAACGCAATCGGCGAGAAGCTCGGATTCCCCGGGCTCGGAACGAAGGTGGCGAACACGTTCGGAGGCATCAAGAGCAACATCACGAGCAAGATAACCGGGGCGTGGAACGCAATCAGCGGAATACCCGGACGAATCACCTCGGCGTTCTCGGGCATCCGCATCAACCTGCCGCACATCAACCTGCCGCATTTCAGCGTCTCATGGAGAGATATCGGCGGCGTCGTCAAGCTACCGAGCATCGGTGTGAGCTGGTACGCAAAGGGCGGTTACTTCGATAGGCCGAGCATCATCGGCGTCGGCGAAGCCGGCGGCGAGCACGTCACTCCTGATAAGAAGCTGCGTGCCAGCGTCGAGGACGCCGTATCCAGGGCTTTCGACCGCTGGGACGGCGGCGGCGCGCGACCCGTAAGCGTTGCGGTGACTGTCAACGCAACCATGAGCGACAAGATCGATGCATACACGACAGGACAGCAGATCGGCGCTGGCATCGCCAGCCGCCTGAAGCAGAGGGGAGTGACCGTTGGAGCGTAAACGCAAACGCAACCAGAGCGACAGCATCGTCTTCAACGGTCACAACCTGTCGAGCCTCGTCTTCTGCAAGATTCACCGCCCGATAATGGCAAGCGTGAAGCCGACGTTCGAGGAAGTGCCCGGTAGGCATGGCGAGCTGTTCAAGTCGGTAAAACGAGAGGGATATGACCTGACTGTCGACATGTGGCTGCGCACGGAACATCGGCGCGATGTCGCCGAAGTTCGTCACAAATTGGCGGCGATGCTCTGGACGGATGAACCGGCACCGCTGTACCTGCCGGATGACCCAACACGCTATCTCATGGCCATTGTAAGCGGCATCACAGATTTAGGTGAGATTACCGATGATTGCCCTGCCGCGTCGGTGACGTTCCATATCGGTGATCCGGACTATCACGGGCAGAGTCGCCGTATCGAGATGGCCGGCTCCGCTGCCGTCTCCGTAGGCGGAACGCTTCCCGCGTATATCAAGGTGACGGCGAAGCCGTCAGCAGGCAACGCCTGGAGGATTACCAACACCGACACGGGCGAGTTCGTAGAAATCGTCCAGCCGCTCACAACCAGCAGCACCATCAGGCTCGATTTCTCAACCGAGCATGCGACGGTCAACGGCTCTGTTGCCTCGCTCAACATCATGAGTGATTTCTTCGAGGTTAAAGACCGAGCACACCTGAAGATTTCAGGCGGAACGGCAATTATCGAATGGGAGGAACGATGGCTCTGATTTCGCGCATCGGGTTCACCCTGTTCGACCGCTGGGGTAACAACCTCGGTCGCCTGCCCTACACCAAGGCGAGCCATATCGAAGCGCTCGACCTGACCGATGAACTCAAGATCACTTGCGACCGCGAGCTCATCAAGGGGCAACGCATCGTTTGGATCGACCGTCAGGGAATCGCACACGAGCATCTGGTGGACGAGGTTTCCCAGATTCACGATGACGAAGGGAAGACCCACTGCAAAGCCGTGTGCATCAACTCGATAGCGGAGCTGCTCGATGACTACATCGAGGACAAGCGACCTAGCGGCGGCGTGGTCGAGGCGCTCACGTCTATCTTGAGCGGCACCAGATGGTCTGTCGGCAGGTGCGACCAGAAGGGGAACGCCTCGCATACCTTCTATCACATCAGCGTTCGCGAGGCTCTTACCGACTTCATCTCCGTTTGGGGCGGAGAGCTTGAAGTCACCATCGAGACGGATGGCACAAGGGTAACCAACCGCTCAATTGGCGTTCGAGCCTGTCGAGGTGACCAGCTGAGCCCGAAACGGTTCACATGGACTAAAGACCTCATCAACATCAAACGAAAAACCGCAAGCGCGAATCCGAAAACCCGCGTCTACGGCTACGGAAAAGGTGTCGAGACGGAGGGTGGCGGCTTCGGTCGCAGGCTTACCTTCGGAGCGATCAACGGCGGCAAAGATTACGTCGAGGATACCGCAGCGACCGATATATGGGGGCATCCAGACGGCAACGGCGGCATCGCTCCGGCGGTCGACGTGTACATCAACGAGCAGTGCGATGATCCCGCCCAACTCCTACAAGAGTCCAATAGCTATCTTGAGACCGTAAAAGAGCCTCAAGTCTCCTACGAAGCCGATGTTTTCGACCTTTACGCCTTCGGGCGAAGCTGGGAGGGCGTAGCCCTGGGTGACCGCGTGGCGATCATCGACAAGGAATTCTCCGAGACCGGCATACGCATTAAGGGCCGCGTTTCTCAGATAGAACGCAACCTGATTACCGCAGATACCACCGTGACGTTCGGCAACCTTGTTGACGCGCTAGCGGACATGTGGGAGACGGTGGCGGGAGCTTTGAAATCTGGAGTAGCTTCACGCGCCCAGATTGACGCGGTCTCCAACCCCTCAGTTGGATGGCTCAAGCTGCTGCAATCGGCTCTCAACGCTCAATTCAATGCCGTCGGCACATACAAGGTCGAGTCGTTCGAGCTCGGGCAGATCTTCAGTAACGTCGCGCTCAACGCGGAGACGGGCGCACCGGTCAAGACGACCGCGAACATGTGGGCTGTCAACATCAACGGCATGGGCATCCGCCTGGCTTCATCGCTCGCGGCGAACGGCCAATGGGATTGGACGACCTTCATCACCGGTGCGAGCGTCAACGCGAACTGCATCAACGTCGGCACCTTGCGCGCAGACCGCGTGCGCGCCGGCCTGCTGACAGATGAGAAGGGTAAGAATTACTGGGATCTGGACACCGGCGAGTTTCGATTGTCTGCCAGCACGACCGTCGGCAACAAGGATATAGCAACTGCGGACGCCGTGATTGCATCCGTCGATGTCGAGTACGCGCAAGGCGCATCGCGCGTCACCGAGCCGCAGGGCGGGTGGCAGACCACCGCTCCGCAATGGGTCTCTGGCAAGTACATCTGGACGCGCACCAAGACCACCATGCAGTCCGGAGATATCGAGTACAGCGAGCCCGTGTGCATCAGCGGCAGGGACGGCACCGACGGTGCCAAGGGGGACAAGGGCTCGACCGGTACCGGCGTGAGCGGCATCGTGGAGCAGTACTACCTGTCCACGAGCTCCACGGCGCAGTCCGGCGGCAGCTGGTCAGAGGCGCAGCCCGCGTGGAGTAAGGGCAAATACATCTGGACGCGAAGCAAGGTCACGTGGACGGACGGCTCGACCACGTACACCGCACCATGCCTCGCCAAGGCAATCAACGGCAGCAACCAGATGGCAGGAAGCGCCATCGTCTCGAGGGTAAAGCTGTACGCGAAAAACCAGTCTGACAGCGTGCCGCCGATCAATGCGCAGAATCCCGAGTTAGGATGGTCGAAAGACATCCCGCAATGGTCGAACGGATACTTTATCTGGGAGATGGACCGCATCACCTACGGTGACGGCTCGGTCAATTATTCCTCGCCTGTCCTCGTGGCTGCGCTGAACAAGGCCAACCAGAGCGCGTACGATCTTAACCAGTCCCTTAGCGACCTCGACACCACGGTCAACGACCTCGCCACAGACGGCGTGGTCACCGAAGCCGAGAAGGCCGCGGTCAAGAAAATCCAGCAGACCATCGACAAGGAGAAGGACGAGCTCACCACCCAGTACAACGGCCTGAAGTCCAACAAGTCACTGAATCAATATTTCCTCGGCAATGTCCTAGGCCCAACGTACAATTCTGCTTTCGGCGCGGGCGGCTCATACGGCTCGCTCAACACCGCCATCTCGGACGTGCTCAAATGCACCACGAAGGAAGCGCTGGATAGCGCCATGGCTACCTATAAGTCCTGCTACAACACGCACTCAAGTAACGTCAATACATATACCGCCGCGGCACGTCAGGCGCAGCACGCAATTGAGCAGCAGGATGCCAAGTCGATGGCGCAGGGTCTGCTCGACAACTACGACGATGATCTCAATCAGCTTAAGATTTTCAACCGTCTGACAAACAACGGTGCCGAGCAGGGCATCTACATGCAGGATGGCAAGCTGTATATGAACGCCAGCTACATTGCCGCAGGTATCATCGCAGACGTGACAAACACGAACAGTTGGAACCTAAAGACCGGCTATTTCAAGACAACACGCGGAACAATCGGCGGCTTCACAATTGACAAGTTCGACATCTCCAACAACAGGCTGTCGCTTCGGGATGACGGGCCTCATTTCATCTACGACAGCAAAGATATTGGCTTCATAGGCAGCAACCATCTTGTCGACTATCCAAAAGTCTACGGACTTAACTTCAATCTGAAAGAGTCCGGCGGCTATATGTCTTGGGCTGCGATGAAGAACGCAGACGATCCGTATTACGCAATGAAGCTGACGTATGCAAACAAGCCCAACATCGGTTTCACGGCGTACGCACTCAACGCCGGATGTGATCTGGACATGCACGATTGGTCAATCAAATCCGCAAAGCTCGACAGCGAATGTTGGGTAGGCGGCGGGCTCAACGCGACCGATATTATCAGGCTCAGGACGGCTGACGACAGCGGATACTACGACGTCAAAATATGGCATGGATTCGTCTACAGCACTTAAGGAGGACTTTTGGACGATATGAAGATGGTCATCGAGTGCGGGGAGCCAAACCCGGAGATCGTCGCCGAGCCGACAAAAACGGCGTATACGGAATCTCAGAGGCTGGATAAAATCGACAAGAAGCTGAATGCGATCTTGAAAGCGCTTGGGGTTAACGCTGCAAGCCTGGAGGAGGAGACCGATGAAGCTAACTAACGAGAAGGTCGCGGCAATGTGCCGAGACCTCGAAAACGGCGTACTGGATAACGTCGGTATCGTTGGCTACACGGCGGCGCGAAACTATCGCGCTTTGCATGACGTCGCCGAGCCCTTCTTCATCCAGCGCAACAAGCTGATCATGGAATACGGAGATGCGCAGTACGACGGTGACGGCAACATCGACGACTATGTGGTCGACCCCAAATCGGAGAAGTTCGCCGCTTTCGCCGCAAAGTACCAGGAGCTCGCCGATATCGAGTGCGAGGTCGAGATTCTGACCCTGCCCGAGGAGAAGGCAATCGACGCCATCAGTGGGGCTCAGCTGCTCCAGCTGAGCTGGATGTTCGAGCGCGGACTGGAGGCCACGGAATAGTGAACACACAGACCATTGAGCTTGATGTCGACAAGCGCGGATGCGGCAACAGCTGCATCCGCATCGCCCAGGGCGAGAGCGGAGGCACCACCATTAAGGCGCTCGTCTACGACAATGGCGGTGAGTTCGCTCTCGCGGGCTATACGGCGTACCTGGTTGCACGTCTGCCCGACCGCATCCACTACTACAAGGGAACCGCGACGGTTTCCGGCAATACCGTCACGCACGTCTGCGAGGAATCGAAGCTCGCGTGCGTGCCCGGCTATACCGACGAAGCCTATTTCGAATTCACAAAGGGCTCGCAGACGGTGCAGACAGAGCGCTTCGCGCTTGACATCATGCGTGACGCACGCGAGGGGAATACTCCGGCGAAATCATGGGACAACGCAGTAGAGGCGCTTGAGAAGCGTGCCGAAACCGCCGTCACCAAGGGCGAGCAGGCCGTCACCGATGCGGGCAAGGCGCTGAATAACGCCAATGCTGCGGTGAAAATCTGCAAGAGCGCCACGGACGCGGCCAACACCGCGACGGGCAAGGCGAACGCCGCGACAAAGAGCGCCACAGATGCCGCCTCTGCCGCAAATACAGCCAAGGCGAACGCCGACACCGCAACCAATGCGGCGAATGCCGCGACAAACGCGGCGAACGCATCCAAGGACAGCGCGGATAAGGCGGCAGCGGACGCACGTAAGGCCGCAGAGGAAGCTCGCGGCTCGATCAACCCCGACAAGCGCATCTATATCGCCTTCGACACCGTTGGCGATACGGAGTACATCACACTAGTCGATACGGAGGATTAGGCATGAGCAAGACGCACATCGCCGATCACGAAACGCTTGAGCGCGTCGCAATCGCGCTTGAATCAATGGGGGCGGCTTCCGTCCCCATTTTTAATGACGAGACCGGGCGCTACACCAACTCGTCCATTGCCGCCTGGCTCGCAAAGATGCGCGACGGCAAGAACTACGGCGTGAGCATCCCCAAGGGCAGTTCGACCGCCTGCACCAAGACCGGCGCGAACGCCGGAATCGCCAACCCCAAGCCCGGCGTCATCGGGCGCGCGGCGATCGACCCGTACGTCAACCAGGGCGCGTTTTTCTTCGTGGAGGTCAACGGCGGCGTGGATGCCGACGGAATGCCATACGTCACGGCAATCGACGGCGACGGACGCTTCTCGCGTCTCGACGATACATGGGTCTTGACGCCTGTGCTCTACACGCTCGAGAACGAGACCGATAACGCGGTTAACCTCACCGTCTCGGACACGCGCCAACCGGGCATGAAGCGGCAGCCCGCCGCGCTGCTCCCCAACGGCGCGCAGCGTCCCTATATGCTCTACGCGAAGTATGCCCTGTCGGTCGATGCCGACGGCAAGCCGCGCAGCGTGAGCGGCGCACAGGTGAAGCGCTTCGTAAGCCACGATACCGGCGTCTCGCTCATGAAAACGGCAACGACGGGTGATTCATTCAAGACCGCCGCCGATGACTGGTATGTCAAGGCCATGTTCCTCTTGAAGTATGCCACCAAGAACAGCCAGAGCGTGTTCGCGGGCTGCACGAGATACGACGTGCAGATGAGCCCGACCGTGGCAGAGAGCAACACCACGCGCGTCGTGGTCGCGAAGGAGAAGGCCGATCAGATTCTTATCGGCTCTTCGATGATTCTTGGAACACATACGGGTACGTCGAACGACCGTGGCAATGGCTACAACTATGACGTGTTCGATGCCGCGACAGTTATCAAGAAGGTCGATGTCGACGCATCGAACACCGCCATCTACTTCGACGTAGTTAAGCCGTTCACGACTGCCACCACATACCTTTTGAGCACCGTCCCGTGGAGGGCTGGCGCTTGCGATGCGGTTGAGGGCGACGGATCGCCGACGAGCTGCACGGACGGAAAGCAGCCCTTTGTCGTCCAAGGTATTGAGCTCGGTCTCGGTATGTATGAGGTTCTCGGAAACGTCCTAATCCAGTACACAGGTACTGGCACGGTTGTTTACGTGAACCCGGACACTAAGAACGAGAAGGCCGGCAGCTCACCGGACAGCGCGCTGTCTGCCGGGGCTTTTCCCGGACAAGCAGCCGAGGGATGGAATTACGCTCTTTACTGCAAGACGGTCAACGGACTGATGATTCAGCAGGGGACGGGTGCGTCGACTTCTGTTGGCATCTGCGACGGCAACTACAAGGTCGCTGACACCACCGTCGGCTGGAGAGAGTGGCTTTCTCTCGGCAGCTTGTGGAACTGGGGCAATGCTGGCCTTTGGTGCGTCAACGGCAGCAACGGCTCCGGCGCCGCCTGGTGGAGCTTCGGCTCGCGCCGCTCTGCCAATGGTCGCTCTAGGGGTGAAGCGGCGTAAGCCGCGAGGGGACTTGTCCCCTTATGAAAACAAGCAGGGATTCGCGGCGCGCGGGCTGTCATGTTCTATTGGCTTTCTCTCGGCAACTTGAGGAACAGGGGCAATGCTGGCCTTTGGTACGTCAACGGCAACAACGGCACCGGCGACGCCAGGTGGAACATCGGCTCGCGCCTATCTGGAAAAACAAGCAATCATACCAGCTACACATATACTTCCGCCGCGACTACCCGCCGCCGCTGGTGGCGAGCGGGCATTTGGCCTGGGTCAACTGACTGAAATGGCTTTAAGACCACTGGGCTAGTAGCCGACAGGTGAAACCTCAGACAGTATCCAGAGAGAAACGGTCTGAAAATTGAAAACATATTGCAGAGGGCTTCGCATAGACGGGGCCCTCATTTATAGAGCCTACGGTAATTGGCTCAAGGCACCGGCAGGCAAGAAGAACGCCTGGCGCGTGCCGATTGAATACGGCAGCGTGGCTTCGCTTCTGGCTGAGATCGAGGGCGAGATTTGCCATCGCTCGCTGGCATTTCAACCGATCAGACGCCATTGGTACCGCGAGCCAACCAACGGAAAACTACGGCTCATCGGCGTGGAGAGCGTCAAGCAGCAGATCTGCGATTACGTCGCAATTGAAGCTCTTCATGACTTGTTGCACGCTAAGGTTGGCTTCTGGCAGGTTTCGAGCGTCAAGGGCAAGGGGCAGACTATGGCGGCGAATGCCGTGAGCCGCTGGTCTCAGGAGGGCGGCTATTTCGTCCACCTTGACATTCGCAAATGCTACCCGTCAATCAAGACGGACGTGGTGATGGGCGTCCTTCGCCACTACGTGCGGAGTCCTGATGTCATGTATGTATGCAGGACGCTGCTCTACACATACGATGACGGGCTTGAGATCGGCAGCTACTTCAGTCTCCGCATGGCGCAGCTCGTTCTGTCCTTTGGCTACCACTCCGTAGAGGGCATGCACAAGGTGCGGCGAGGCAAGAGCGTCGCGATGGTGTCGCATCAGCTTTGGTACGCAGATGACATCTATCTATTCAGCCAGGACAAGCGCAACTTGCGCAGCGCCGCGAGGGAATTGCAAAGGCTCCTCCTTAAGCGCTACGGGCTGCATCTCAAGGCATGGAAAATCTGCCGCATATCGAACGATGAGCCGGTGGATGTCGTCGGGTTCATAGTGCGACCAAACCGCGTGACGCTGCGACCCTCGCTGTTCCTGCGCGCGTGCCGGGCATATCGGAAATACAGGCGATCGCCCACTCTCAAGCGCGCAAGGCGCGTGACGAGCTACAACGGCTGGTTCAAGCACTCAGATTCGAGCAGCCTGGTTAGGGACAACGGATTTGACCAGGTATTCAAAAAGGCAAGGCGGCACGTGAGTGCTGCGGGAAGGAAGAAACATGAGCTATCAGACAGTATCGGCAACACCGCTAGCACCTGTGCTGATCGAAGCGCGCGCCGACGGTCTCACGTCCGACGTGTGGATGCGCAAGAACATCCAGAAGGACGTTGCAGACAACGGCATTGACTCAGGTAAAGCCATCGAGTTCTACCGAGCCGATGAGATTCACTTCGTACAGGCAGGAGTTCCGACGCTCGACGGCATCACAGCCGCATTCGACGAGCTCTGGGCAGCGCACGAGGATGACGTCCTCAGCGACACCGAGCGCATCGACAAGATCATCGAGTCGCTTTCCGAGACGAGGGCGGCTCTCGAAGACACCAATGCCGCGCTGCTGGAGATCGGTGACATCGTTGGAGGCGAAGAGTGATGGCGAAAATCTACTTCGAAGCCGTCAAAGACGAAAGGCGCACGCTTGAGAGCGTCCCGAAGCGCTGGCGCGCTGCCGTCGCAGCAATGCTCGAAGCATCTAAAAAAGACACTGACCAGGAGGAATAATCAAATGGATCTCACACCTATCTACACGTTCACCGAGCAGCAGGTATGGGCTATCGCCGGCGCATTCATCCTCATGCTCTTCGACATGGTGAGCGGCATCATTCAGGCAGTCATGAACCGTGAGTTCCGCAGCTCCACGATGCGCACCGGTCTCGGCCACAAGGCGGTACTGGCGCTTATCATCCTGCTCGCGATCTGCATCGAAATCCTCAGCGCCCACGTTGCCGGTCTCGGCTTCGGCGGCGTGACCATCTACGTCGTGTGCGTCGCGATCATCATCATGGAGGTCGCGAGCATCATGGAGAACCTCTGCAAGGCTTATCCCGAGCTTGCAGACCTTCCGGTCATGAAGATCTTCGAGCATGCGGAGGCGGATGCGGTCAACCCTAAGACGGTCGCAAATGAAGTGTACAAGCGCGGCTAGGCTCCGGCTCGCGGCAGCGCTACTTCTTGGCATTGCAGTCGGCTACAGCGCTTGGATCGGCATCGCAGCGCAGCATGTGCAGGCAGACAGCATAAGCAGTATAAAGACCTACGAGCGCGGATACAGCGACGGAGTTCAGGACGCGCAGCCAATTTACGACAAGAGCGATTCTAAAAAGAGCGGCAATATGCCGCTCTTTTTGCAAAAAGACCCGCAATGGTCATCGACCGCCTATAGCGACGAGACCATCGGCACCTACGGGTGCGGCCTCACGTGTGCCGCCATGGCGCTGAGCTACGAGCAGGGTGCGCCGGTGACACCGGATGCCCTCGCAAACATCGTGGGCGATTCGTGCCTTACAGACCGAGTAAACGACATGGCGAAGTTCACGCAATTCGCCCACGACAGATACGGATACGACCGAGTTGGCACCTTCTGGGGCACGGACAGTGCCCTCGATTATGTCGACGACGGATGGATCGTATTCGCCGGAGTTAGTGGTCAGCTGGGAGACCGTGAATACGGCAGCCACGTCGTGATGATCTGGCGCGCGAACGATGACAGGACGTATGCGCTACGTGACCCGGACGATGGAGCCAACTCAATCAAAGCATGGACAAGGGAAGAGCTCGAAGCCGTCTGCTTCGGCTCATTTAACGCTATTAGAGGTGATGCGCAATGACGATGAAGGGCATCGACATTTCTGATTATCAGCGAGGTCTCGACCTCACTAAAATCGATTACGATTTCGTATTCTGCAAGGCGACCGAGGGCATCGATAAGGTTTATTCGACTTGCGACCCGTTTATCCAGACGGCGATCAGTCAGAAGAAACTCTATGGCTTCTACCATTTCCTTGACCAGTCCGACCCGGTAAAGCAGGCCGAGTTCTTCTACGCCAACTGCAAGAACTACTTCGGCAAAGGTATCCCGATGCTCGACTACGAAGCATACGGTCGCATTGGAACTGATAAGGCGAAGCTGTTCCTGGATAAGATCTACGAGCTCACCGGTGTTCGCTGCATCGTCTATATGAGCCGAAGCGTCACCACAGAGGAAGACTGGTCGCAGATTGCAAAGAACCACGCGCTCTGGGTCGCTCAATACGCTGGCAACAACGACACTGGATACCAAGATTCCCCTTGGCTTCCTGATGGTGGATTCGGTGCCTGGAACAGCTGCATCATCCATCAATACTCTTCTCACGGGCGCTTAAACGGGTATGACAAATACCTCGATCTCGATATCGCCTACATGGACAAGAAGGCATGGTTTAAGTACGTGCATGGCGAGAGAGTTGATACTGGCAGCGCGGCTGAGAATTGTCCTGATGGCTCTACTGCAAATCTCGCGGCAGCGGTCATGCGCGGGGAGTACGGCAATGGAGACGAGCGCCGTAAGCGCTTGGGGTATCGATATGATGAGGTGCAGGCGCTAATCAACCGCGCAAGCTCTTCTAGCGTCGACGATCTTGCCAAAGACGTGCTCAACGGAGTATTTGGCAACGGCGATACGCGCCGCGCCATTCTTGGCTCTCGTTACGATGAGGTGCAGGAACGTGTCAACGGGTACTCTTCAAGTGTTGACATCGACGCGCTCGCTCGCGCCGTGATTCGAGGTGAATACGGTGACGGCAGTGAGCGCCGTGCCAAGCTCGGAGCCAACTTCGATGCGGTTCAAAAACGAGTTAACGAACTTCTTAAATAGCATAGAAATGAGCCCGCACCCTGTAATGGGGTGCGGGCTCATTGCGTTTAGATGTCGAAATAGAACTCTCGCCACTTCTTAAGCTCTTCGTCGGTCATGCTCGCTGCATAATCGAGCAGCTGCTCTTCCGTCTTCGAACGGTCAATCATGACTTGCTCGACATAATTCAAGTTGAGCCAAAGGGAGCGGTCGCTCTCGAACTCTACGCCCTTGTCCATCAGCCATTCGAAGATTTCCTCAACGCTTCCGCCGTCGATTTCCGTCCACTCGTGATGGTCTCCAGTGCTCGAGATGTCAGCTTTCATGTCGACGCACCAGTCGACATACTCGCCGGAGATAGTGATCGTCACGTCGCCTTCGTTGGCCGTCTCGAAAACGTAGGTCTTGGGCCTTTTCCTCGATTCCATATCCTTTCTGATGAGGTCTTTGATGTACTGGTTACGGTTCGCCTTGCCTTGGAAGTATTCCAGGACTTCGGCATCGGACGGGAAGAACTTCACGTTGAACGACTTTACGTTCGCTTTGCGGTACTTCTCCGTTGCCTTGCTTCGCGCATCTGCCATGCTGTATCCTTTCGCTAAAGGCTCTGGGCATCATTTCAAGGTGGGCGGGTTGCCCGCAGCCAAGCGGGCAACCCTTCCGCTTACCGTTTATTCAAAAGACGGAAGCGGATTTGGACGGTGACTGCTAATCGCCAAACCCTGAACGTGATGCTCATTGCCTTGCTCCTTTCTGTCTTTCGAAAAGCCTTATTGCCTTTCGACACTTATTATTATAGGGGTACCACCATATAATACAAGGTATAGGGGTACCACTACACAAAGCGGACACAATTATGATTTGTTGTCCGGCGATTCGCAAAAAGTAATGACGGCAAGCCAGCTCCGAGTTAGCTTGATTTCAACTGAGTTGACATATATAGTGTTCGCAGTAAGTAGCTTCTGCTCCACCATCGTGAATGCAAAGGCCTTCGGAATTCTGAAGGCCTTTTTTCATGTCAAAACACCATGCGCTACAAACCCCACCTACGCAACAAAAAGTTGCACAAATTTTTTCCCATTTCTGTACATAGTTTGTTAGCCAAACGCGATTATCAGTGTAGATCGCCGTTCCATTTGGGCTTCAGGAACGCCTCTAATCACCGTTAGCGTCCCAATAACCTGCGCCAACGTGAACAAGTTCCCAAAACAACCCCCTTTAGCACGTCAAATGAACGATATGTTGTCCAACGCAGCCCAAATCAGTTTCGCTAACAGCTTGTGCTAGGATACGTAACGTTACATGAGTTCAACTGTGCTCACGGCTCTAATAGGCCACATAGCACGGGGTTGATCAGCATCCGGTCGTAACGGCGGTGTTAGAAAAACCACGAGCTCCAATATCGACTGTCATGCGCGATTTTGCACTTGCTTTTATGGCTACTTTTAAGTTTGCATTAGATGGTGCAATGAATTGCCACGGCAACCTACAGCAGTTCTGCAGCTGTTTGCGTTCGGTCCAGTTTTGTACCCGCTTGACTGGCTCGCACGCAGCCAGCTGGGGATGCGGTCTTTTTGCGATACACGTCCGCGTCTCTAGTAACTGCACTTATACATACCGTTCACGGTGGGGCAGAGCCACGTGCTTGTCTAACTGGGCTCAGGGTTTGAATATGGAGCGCCTTCGCGCACAAGCGCCCTGGCGAAGCCATACCCAAACCCCGTGAGCCACACGTAAGACAGCAAGGGGGTGGTGCTCGTGTGGTATGTGATCCAGGTCATTAACGGTCGCGAAGACGTAATGCGCGAGCGCATCGAGCGCATGGTGCCGACGAGCACCATGCAGGAGCTCTTTTATCCCCAATTTCAAACAGAAATCAAGGTACACGGCGAATGGGTCGATACGACCAAGCCGCTCTTTCCCGGTTATCTTATCTGCGATACGGCAGATCCCCGAACCGTGCAACAGTTTCTGCTACGCATGGACGACTTTGCCCGAGTGCTATCCCAGGACGGTCAGTTTGTGCCGCTGGCAAAAGAAGAGGTCCAGCTTATTGGCGGATTTACGCATAGGGGAGACCGCGTGGTGCCCATGAGTGAGGCCCTAAAAGACGGCGATCAGGTCGTAGTGACGGCAGGTCCACTGCTGGGCCACGAAGGCCTTATCAAAACCATTAACAGGCGCAAGAGCACCGCTTATTTGGAGCTCGATCTGTGCGGCCGACGCGTAACCACTCGCGTCGGCCTCGCGGTGCTTTCAAACGAGCAGCGCGCCATGCGCAACATCAAAAAGGCAATCGCCTAGCTGCTGGCGGTCGCCACACAGAACAGGGAGGATCCCCGACGCGGGGACGAAGTGTTGGAAGAGAACGTGCCGGATAAAAATCAATATGCAACTGATGCGCCCGTGGGGGCGGCACTGATTGCTCAGGCCATGGACCGGCGTGAGGGCGTCGGCCGTTACAAGGCCATGCAATCCATCATGGACTGGGATCGTTCGCGCCTGGTCTACCGCGCCGTTAAGCGCGCCTTTGACGTCGTGTTCAGCGGCTGCGTGCTGGCCGTCATTTCCGTTCCCAGCCTTGTGCTTGCCGCGGCCATCCGCCTTGAGAGCGAGGGCAACCCCTTCTACAGCCAGATCCGCGTGGGCCAGACCCACCGCGATGGCAGCCTGTCAACCTTCCGCATGTGGAAGTTCCGCTCCATGTACAAGGACGCCGACGAGCGCCTCTCCGAGCTCAAGGAGCAGAACGAGATCGCCGGCGCCATGTTCAAGATGAAGGAGGACCCGCGCGTCACCAGGATCGGCAAGTTCATCCGCAAGCACTCCATTGACGAGTTCCCACTGTTCCTGAACGTGTTTCTGGGCCAGATGTCCGTGGTGGGCCCGCGTCCGCCGCTGCCGAATGAGGTAGCTGAGTACACCGAGTACGACCTGCAGAGGTTAGCAGTGAAACCAGGTATTACGGGGCTCTGGCAGGTTACGGAGCGCAACTCCACCGGTTTCGACGGCATGGTCCGCCGGGACCTCGAATACATAGCCAAGCGCGGAGTCATCACGGACTTCAAGATCATCCTCCTAACGGTTCTGGAGGTCTTTAACGGGAGCGATGCGTACTAATGCAGCATGTTTTCATCATCGGATCCAAGGGAATTCCGGCAAACTACGGCGGTTACGAGACGTTCGTGGAGAAACTGACCGAGAATCAGGTATTGCCCGACATCAAGTACCACGTGGCGTGCGCTGTGGACTCCGCCGAGGAGGTCGGCGAGTTCGAGCACAACGGAGCGCATTGCTTCAAGGTACTACGCAGGCCCGTCGGAGCCGCTAGGGCGATCTTCTACGACATAGACGCCCTCAAGTGGTGCACCGCCTATATCGAGAATAACCGTGTCGAGCACCCCATCGTCTACGTGCTGGCCTGTCGCATCGGACCGTTTTTCGGAAAGTACGTAAAGATGATCCACGCCCTTGGTGGCAAGGTCTTCGTGAACCCCGACGGCCACGAGTGGAAGCGCGCCAAGTGGAGCGCGCCCGTCCGCAGGTACTGGAAAGTCTCGGAGCGCGGGATGGTCAAGCACGCCGACCTGATGGTGTGCGACTCCAAGAACATCGAGAAGTACATTCGAGGGGAGTATGCCGACCTGCACCCCGAGACGACCTTCATCGCCTACGGGGCCGACATCAGGCACTCAGCGCTCGCGGACGACGACCCCAAGTTCACTGGATGGCTCTCCGAGAAGGGCCTCAAGCCCTTCGGCTACTACCTGGTCGTGGGACGCTTCGTGCCCGAGAACAACTACGAGACCATGATCCGGGAGTTCATGGCTTCCGACTCCAAGCGGGATTTCGCGCTCGTGACGGGAGTGGACGACTCCTTCCTCGCGGAGCTCGAGCGGAAGACGCACTTCAAGTCCGACCCACGCATCAAGTTCGTCGGGACCGTCTACGACCAGGAGCTCCTGAAGAAGATCCGTGAGCAGGCTTACGGCTACTTCCACGGCCATGAGGTCGGGGGTACCAATCCGAGCCTCCTGGAGGCGCTGGCGTCCACGCGCCTCAACCTCCTTCTCGACGTCGGTTTCAACCGCGAGGTCGCTGAGGACTCGGCCCTGTATTGGAGCAAGGAATCCGGAGACTTGGCTGAACTTATCAATAGCGCCGACGTGATGGATTGGAAGTCGATCGAGGAGCTCGATACGGCATCGACCTCCGTTATCCGCGACCGGTATTCGTGGCGGTCCATCACTGACAGCTACGAAGACCTTTTCCTCGGAAGGAGATAACCAGTGAAAGGCATCATCCTCGCAGGCGGGTCCGGCACGCGCCTGTACCCGCTCACGCTCGTGACCTCCAAGCAGCTGCTGCCGGTCTACGACAAGCCCATGATCTACTACCCGCTGTCCACCCTCATGCTTGCGGGCATCCGGGACATCCTGGTCATCTCCACGCCGACCGACCTGCCCAACTTCGAGCGCCTGCTCGGGGACGGCTCGCGCTACGGCGTCAACCTGTCCTACGCCGAGCAGCCGAGCCCGGACGGCCTGGCCCAGGCCTTCACCATCGGCGAGGAGTTCATCGCCGGCGAGCCGTGCGCCCTGGTGCTGGGCGACAACATCTTCTACGGCAACGGCCTGTCGCGCCACCTGACGCGCGCCGTCCAGAACGCCGAGTCGGGCCGCGCCACGGTCTTCGGCTACCACGTGGACGACCCCGAGCGCTTCGGCGTCGTGGAGTTCGACCGCGAGGGGAGGGCCGTCTCCATCGAGGAGAAGCCCGCCGAGCCCAAGTCGAGCT